>NZ_JBOEQF010000087.1:0-8324 GCF_050689315.1 Aerococcus sp. L_32 | reverse complement strand
TTGGTCTCGTAGCTCAGGGGATAGAGCACTCGTTTCCTAAACGAGGTGTCGGAAGTTCGAATCTTCTCGGGACCGTTAACAAAATTAAAACAAAAATATTGTGAGGATAAAAATGAAGACTTTAAAGAACATTTTAAACGTTGCAATGTCTAATATTGTCGGCTTCGGGACCAGCTTTATCGTTGGTTTCATCTTGCCGGGGATTTTGACTGTCGCGCAATACGGGTCTTATAGGCAATATACCTTGTACCTGAGTTTTACCTACCTTTTCCATTTAGGATTTGCAGATGGGATTTATATTAAGTATGGTGGTAAGGAATTAAATGAGTTAGACCACAATGTTATCAGAGATGAACATAATTTTGCGAATTTTTTCCAGTTCATCATGTTCATAGGAATGTTCCTAATATCTCTTATTACAAAAGATCCGGTACTGATTCTTTTCTCGATCGTTACCTTCTTTTCTAATGTCACGACCTATCAGTCAAACTTTTTACAAGCAGTTGGTCAATTTAATACATTTACCGTAGCATCTATGTTCCGGTCAGTATCATATATCGCACTGTTATTAATCGGAATTTTTATTTTTAAATCGGAAGACTACGTATTCTATATCATATTAAACGTATTGTCTTATGTGTTAATGTACATCTATTATGAATTCCGATTTGTTAAGCAATTAGGTTTTAATCCCGTCTTCACTGTCAAAGATAAATTTGAAATTTTTAGAGTTGGATTCTTAATTTTATTAGCCAATATGTCATTGACATTCGTTGGTAATATTGGTTCTTGGATTGCAAACTGGGGATTCCCAATTGAAGAATTCGCCCAATATTCTTTCCAAAACTCAGTGTTAAATGTCATTATCCTAATTGTGAATGCTGTCGCTTTAGTATTCTACAATTTAATTTCAAAAACAGACTCTCCTCGAGTAGCCAATATCATTAAACAATTGACATTGTTACTTGGTATTTTTGGTGGATTAGGATTCTTTGTATTTAAGTGGATTATCGAATTCTTCCTTCCAAACTATGCGGCATCAATCGAGTTATTATCCATTACCTTTGTATCGATTCCATATATTATGATTTCAAAAATCGTTGTGGCCAATCTATACAAGGCTAAACGAAGTGAACGAAAATATATCCGCGACTCAATTTTATATGCGGTATTGGCCTTTGCTTTTGTAGGAATCATATTCTTTATCACTAAATCATTATCTGGTATAGCATGGGCCACAACCTTATGTTATTTCTTATGGTATCTGTATGCTTCACGGCATGAATTTAAGGCTATGAAAGGTGATGCCAATGAGTGGTTGTTGATCATAAGTCATGTACTAGTATTTTACTTTACGGCGAATGTATTAAATACTTACATTGGATTCTTTGCATATGCCATTTTCTTAGCTATTATTTTGGTTATGAAGCGAGTAGAATTACAAGATATTTTCCAACAAATTGTAAAGATGGAAGATTAGAAAAGATATTTTCGTAGTTTATTATTGGGGGAGAAAAGGAATATATGAAATTTAAAAAAATAAATAAGCAGATAATTTTTAAAGAATTTTTTGTGATTTTATTATTGATAAGTGCATCAATTTTGATGCATTTTTTCTTTATTAACAATCAATGGGACAATAATTTATTGATGGCTGGACCGAGTGATCAGACGCAACAAATGTTAGTTTTCAAAGATTTCTTATATAAAGAATTTACGAATGGTAATTTTTTCTACAGTTTTAACTACAGTGGAGGCGGAAATTTTCTAACCAAATTAAGTTATTATTATACAACGTCTATATTTTATTATATGACGGTATTGGTAACCTGGATATTAGAAAAATGTCAGATAATTAGTACCCCAGATATTGTATACTGGGGAGAAATCTCCTTATTTCTTTCGGTTATCAAATCTAGCTTAATTGCATATTTCGCAAGTATAGTCATTTCGAAGTTTAAAGTACGCAGGGCCGTGTCTATCTTTGCAGCTACATTCTATGCATTTGCTCCTATTTATTTCAGACATGCTGTTCTATGGGAATTTTTTACAGATGCCATGTTATGGTTGCCGATTATCTTGTTAGGAGTAGAATGTATCTTTGAAGGAAAAAAGGGTTGGTTATTTAGTTTAGGTGTAGCTTTGACCTTATTTAATAACGGATACTTTGCCTTTGCAAATTTATTGTTAAGTGGTTGCTATGTTATTATGCGATTGTTCTTAACATTAAATAAAGATGAAATAGCCTGGGATAAAAAATTAATGAAAATAATAATATATGGGATACTTGGATTAGGTATTTCATCTATAGGTTTTATGGTATTTGTTAAAGGATTTCTCGATAATAGTAGAAGTAGCGTAGATGTAATCGCACCACTTTGGGATAAAGAGAATTTTTCAATTGAAAGGCTATTAATTTTAGACCCCATACAAGTTGTTTCTTTTATATATTTACTCGTAATATTTAATTTTAAAAATTATCAATCAAAAATATTTCAATTTTTTAGTTGTTTCACGACAATATTAATTATCATTCGTTATAGCCCTAAAGTGGCTAGTATTTTCAACGGATTAAGTGCACCACAATATCGGTGGCACTACATAACTTATTTATTTATTGCTATTACAATTGGCATAGGTATTGAACAAATATTGAAACATAAATCTCTAAAATCAAGTATCCTCGCTTCGGGTCTTACACTATTGATTTATTACAGTACTTTAAAATCTATGGATAATAGTTATGACATTAATAAAAAATATTTTATGGTACTTATAGGTATTGCGATGTTATTCTATGTAATTCTTAGTTATACTAAACAAACTAGGATTCAGTACGGAGCTTTGATGGCGATATTCCTTTTAACAGTACCATTCATTAATCAATTTAATACGCGGTTATTTGAGCAGTATAGTCTGAAAACTGTTTCAAAAGACTATCTATATGAAACTTTTGAAAATCCAAACACGAATATATCACAAGCTATTAACTTTATTGAGAACGATGCTAATGGTTTTTATCGTATAGAATATGTAGGCATGGCTAATTTGGGCATAGCATATGAGCAAAGTACCTTTAATAATTACTCAAGCTTTCAAAATAAATATGAACAGGATTTCATAGAATTTTTTGGTTTAACTAATATTAAGGATAACAGTGTATCAATTGATGGCCTAGGTGCTAGACAGATAACAAATAGTTTATTTCAAATTGATTACGTTATTGCTAAAGACAATGAACAATACATTGTACCCGCTGGATATGAGAAAGTGAAAAGTTTCGGTGAATTATCCGTTTATAAAAATAATTATCCTCTTGCTTTTATACATCCAGTAAAAAATCAATATCAAATAACTAATAATGCATCTTTTGACTTCAAGGATTTACAATTAATTGATGGCGTATATACTACTTCTAGTAAAAATCAGCCGCTATCCATAGATCTAGAAAATGACCTAAATTTTAGTATAGAAAAGAATAATTTCTATCACGATAATTATATTTCAAAATCGGATGAAGGTATTGAATTAGTTGCTAACGTCGATGCGAGTCAAAATTATGACGAGCTTATAATTGATTATACGTTAAAAGCTGATACAGATTATTTTACTGGTAACTATAACTATTCAATAAATGGTGCAGAACTTCAAATGAGCTCACCAAATGATAAATATGCTCTGCAACAATTTCATCACCAAGTCTCTATCCCATATAATGATCAAATTGCATTTGCTTTTGCTGGTGGTAGCGGCTACGATTTTGAAATCAATCATATTTATGGACTATCATATGATCAGTTGGAAGCAAGAAGCAATGAAGATAAAAAATTAGATTACAATTTGGAACTAGCACAAGATAAATTAGAGATTAACTTTGATAACAGTGATGGTTATACCTACATAGTATTACCAATATTCTATGAAGACGGTTGGCAATTAGAGATCAATAATGAAAAAATAACAATAGAAAATGTCAACAATGGTATGATAGGATTTAAAATACCAAAAGGTCAATTAAGTATCAAAATGAAGTTTGTACAACCATATTTATATGGTTCAATAGTTGTAAGTCTGGCGTCTATATTGATCTTAATTTTGCTGAATAGCAATAGATTTAGTGAGTGGATTAGAAATCATCTGCTGAAGCAACAATAAAAAGGAGGAGACAGAGAAATATGTTATCAGTTATTGTACCGTGTTTTAATGAAGAAGAATCTATTCATCTTTTCTACAAAGAAATGGAAAAGGTAAAGCAATTGATGGATCAAGATATTGAATATATTTTTGTGAATGATGGGTCATCAGATAATTCTTTAAATGAAATGAGAAAGCTAGCCAAAGTGAATGATCAAGTGCGCTATATTTCGCTTTCAAGAAATTTCGGTAAAGAAGCAGGGATTTATGCAGGTTTAAAACAAGCAAAAGGGGACTTTGTTACCTTAATGGATGTAGACTTGCAAGATCCACCTGAATTACTGCCAGTAATGCTTGATAAATTATACCAGGATTCCACGCTTGATTGTGTTGGGACGAGACGAGTAGACCGTGAAGGGGAACCGCCTATCCGGAGCTTCTTTGCTAAACAATTCTATGCACTCATGAATAAAATTAGCGATACTGAATTTGTAGATGGCGCACGTGATTATCGGTTAATGACCAGACAAATGGTGGATGCTATCCTTAAATTGACAGAATACAATCGTTTTTCAAAAGGCTTATTTTCATGGGTTGGATTTAATACTATCTATCTAGAATTTGAAAATAGAGAAAGAGTTGCTGGTAATACTACTTGGTCTTTCTGGAGTTTGCTTAAATATTCAGTTGAAGGAATTATCAATTTTTCTGAAATACCTTTATCAATTGCTTCATATTCAGGAGCCTTGATGTTTGTTATTTCTATTATTGCAGGATTGATTATTATACTACGCGCTTTAATGTTCGGAGATCCAACTGCGGGGTGGCCTTCTTTAGTAGTGATTATCTTGTTTATTGGTGGTATTCAGTTGCTTTGTCTCGGGATCATTGGTAAATATATTAGTAAAATTTTCTTAGAGACTAAAAATAGACCCATATTTATTATTAAAGAAACCGAAGCAGATTTGAAGGATGAGTTGAACGAGGTTTAATAATGGCACTTATAGATAAGTTGAAGAAAAAGTTATTTAATCAAGAATTTGTTATATATGTAGTTTTTGGCGTATTAACAACATTAGTCAATATAGTGTCATTCTTTTTGATGAGACAAGTATCAAGCCTTTTTGTTTCTAATACAGTGGCCTGGATATTATCTATTAGTTTTGCTTATATTACCAATAAGATTTGGGTGTTTAAAGCAAGAGAATGGTCAGTACGTATAATTCTTAAAGAATTCGCCAGTTTTATCACTTTCCGCTTATTATCTTTTTTTATCGATATGTTGTTAATGTTTTTATTAACCTACCTAAATAGTGGAGAAGGTTGGGCGAAACTTGTAACACAAATTGTGGTAGTGTTGTTGAACTATATTTTTAGTAAAGTATTTATATTCAAATAATGATATGAGGCTACGTTAATTACTAAAAAATCGCTGCCAACACGCTTAGTTTCCTAGGTGGTTGGCAACGATTTTTTTTGACTAGTTATTTGCTTCTTCTAAGTTTTCTACTTGATCTTCTAGTGATTTAATGCGGGACTCCATATCATGGATTTGAAGATTGATTTCTTCAGACCTATCGATCGTTGGCGCCACATCTGCATTCGGGTTCATTATCATAATCAACCAAATTAAAAGAAAAATAATGGCCACGGCAAGGGTGATATATAACCAGTTTAATTTTGGTGAACCTTTATCTAGGTATTCAAGGGTTTCGTCAACTTTTTTTCGGTCCATGTTCTTTAAACGATTATATAGTTCATTTAGATCGTTTTCATTATTTTTGGGATTAAGCGACATAAGTAACCTCCTTTAACTTGTTTATAACAGTAATGACGGTTAGAAAATTAGAAAGCCCATTCGCCTTGTCGGAAGATAGGAAATACATTACCATCGGCATCGATACCATCGATATCCATCTCAGCTGATCCAATCATGAAGTCAACGTGGACATGGCTACGGTTAACGCCTGCTGCCTGTAATTCTTCTTCTGACATGTTAGTTCCGCCTTTAACGTTAGTTGGGTAAGCAGCACCGATCGCCAAGTGATTTGAAGCATTCTCATCAAATAGGGTATTGTAGAATGTTAGGTTACTTTGAGAAATTGGTGATTTATGTGGCACTAGAGCAACTTCACCTAAACCTTGCGCACCATCATTGTTGAAGACTAAATCTTTCATGATTTGCTCACCTTTATCAGCTGTAACGTCTACAATTTTACCGTCTGCAAAAGTTACTTTGATGCCTTCAATTGTAGAACCCGCGTAAGATAGTGGTTTTGTTGAAGTCACGTAACCATCCATCACATTTGTATCTGGTGCTGTGAAGACTTCTTCAGTTGGCATATTAGCGATAAATGGTGAACCATCAGGGTTAAAGCTTTGAGCAGATACCCAGATGTGACCTTCAGGTAAACCTAATGTTAAATCTGTACCAGGTGCAGTGTAATGTAATTTTTTGAATTGTTTATCGTTTAATTTTTGTGCTTTTTCATCTAACAAGTCACGGTGGTTGTTCCAAGCTTCTACTGGATCAGCTTCGTATACACGACTAGCTTTGAAGATGGCATCCCATAATGCATCTGTTGCTGCTTGTTTATCTTCAGCTAATTTAGGGAAAACGTGCTTCGCCCAGCCGTAGTCAGCCGCCGCTGCAACTGTCCATTTAACTTGATCGTTCATTGTCGCATTACGGACAACTTTTAATTTCTGACCGCGACTTGTTTGAACGGTATCAATTTTACTTGGGTCAATACCATTCAATAAATCTGGGTCACCAGAAACGATAGAAAGGCGTGATACTTTTTGATTTAAAATTAAATCTTCTTGGCGGGCTACAGTATAGTCTGCAACTTCAGCTAAATCTTCTGTCGCTTGGTACTCGTAGTCTAAGCGATTAGTGTAATCATCTTTCCAAGTAAAGTGTACACGACGAGCACCGTTTTCATAAGCATGTTTCGCTAAGAAGTGGGCTAGGGGTGCTTGGTCGATGGCAATGTAAATCATCACATTGTCGCCTTTTTGTACGTTAATCCCTTTTTCGATTAATAGGTTTGCATATTTGTCTAATAATTGGTCAAAATTCTCCATGTAAATATTGTCCTCCTAAGATTGCTTTTATTGATGTTGTTGGTAGCTATCTACACATTGCTGGGCAAGTTGTTCAATTAGAGGGATATCCTCATCTTCAGGATACAATTCAATCTTTACAGCTTCACCAGCTTGGATAGCACCGGTTTGTTTGAATTGTTCGGTAAAATCATCAACAGATTTACAGAATTCTTCGTAATCATATTCGCCTGAACCTAAGGTTGCGAATATTTTTCCTGTTAGATCTACATCCGCCAATTCTTCGTATAAGTCTACAATTTCATCTGGTAAGTCTGCAGCAGCACCGTATGTATAGGTCACGACAACGCAGATATCCTCTTCTAGAAAATCGGTCGCATAAACAGATTGGCATTCTACCATACGTGCATCTATGCCCAAATTAACTAAAGATTTGGTCATAATATTTGCTATTTCTTCATCGTTTCCAGTTAAAGAAGCAAAGGTAACTAGTGCCTTTGGCAATATGGTTCGCTCCTTTCAATTATAATTTTCATTTCTTATTAAATTATAGCAAAAAAAGCACTCTTTGACGATATAGAGTGCTTTCATTCGTTAGATATTCACTTTATCAAGCTAAACGGTAAGTATCGATATTTTCAAAAGCTTCTTGTGTTTCTTTTGGTAGTTGCATTTTCAGATAGTTGATAATGATTTCAAATAAGACACGTGCATCATTGAAGCGGTTTTCTGCAATCAACCGTACTAAGTCACCGAGGTACATCACGAAAGGATACATATCCAAAATGAAATCTTTTGGTTCATCCGTATGGTATTTCTCAAGAATAGCTGTCATTACAGTATGTGAACACTCTAAAGCTTCATTAACTAGGTAGTCATGATTACCAATATCCAAAATTGTTTTTAATAATGCTTCACTAGTTGTAAAGAAGTCATCAAAATTTTTGTGTTCATATGCATTCTGTACCGCTAGTACTTTCTCATCTAAAAAATCCTTGTAGTTTTCACCTTTAACCTTTTGTTTAATCATTTGATCCAACATCCGGTAACTGATAATTAATTCATAGCGTAAACGGTGGGCTACGAAGTCAACTTTCGGCACATTATCTCCGACGAAGAATCCG
>NZ_JBOEQF010000086.1:0-8831 GCF_050689315.1 Aerococcus sp. L_32 | reverse complement strand
AGATGAATTAATGCGTCAGTTTATCGAACTAATCAAAGAAAATAACCAACTGCGCAATGAAGTAGAAGACGAGTTGTCTGGTGCCTTAGGTAACTTCGTATTGGCCTCATCATCAATGAATGACGCCTTTATGGAAGAAATCGTGGCCTTACCGACTAAACAGGTCAACTTAGAAATTGTCAAGAAAAATATCATGAGCGTTGACGTACCTAAGATGTCATTTTCATACGATGATGATAATCAAAACAGCGACAACGAAGTGAAATACGGTTACCTAAACACATCTAGTGAATTAGACGATGCCATCGAAGTCTTGAACGATGTCATGCCTAAGCTGTTAAAATTGAGCGAAATTGAAAAAACGTGTCAATTAATGGCAACGGAAATTGAATCCACAAGACGTCGAGTAAACGCCTTAGAATACCGGATGATTCCAAACATTAAGGAAACCATCAAGTATATCCAAATGAAACTAGACGAAAACGAACGTGCATCCATCACGCGGATGATCAAAGTGAAGGATATGGGGTAAACACCAGGGTGCTAAAAACCAGGGTGCGAAAGCCGACGCCAAGGGAGGAACGTTGGAAGATTAGGGCAGTGGCTGACACAGCCAGCTACAACCTAATCTGAAACGCAGTCCTCCCTGGAGGCTTGAACCCGACTAAGAGTGTGAGAGTTGCGCAGACTTCGCCTCAGTTTTACCTATCACTAACATGTTGTTTTCAGAATTAGAGACCAAGCCAATATTGTTGGTTTGGTCTCTTTTCATATATGACTATACTTTGGAAGGCCCATAATATGGAAGAAGTCCTTTACAAAGTATCAATAAAAATGGTATAATTAAATTTGCCGAAAGGCCTTGCGGCAAGGGTAGAGATGTGAACCGGGTCAGATGGGGAACCAAGCAGCCCTAAGCATTGTCTATCCTGTGCTGTAAGTTAGTATAAATTTAATCGGCTGAGAGCCAAACGCCAAGTGTGTCCATTCACGCTTGGCTTTTTTTATGGGCATTTTTTAGAAAATTTGTATGCCATACCAGAATGACGCAATAGCAATCAAAATCAAGCTAATCGGAAAGATACGAGTGATGAAGAAATCCATCCAGCCCGCAATTCGTCTATAAATAGTCGTTAGGTGGCTTTTAAAGAATAGGGACATTATAAAAATAAGCCGTACATAGGTAATACAAACAAGACAAAGGAATAAAAGGCCAGGAGTAACGTTGCTTGTAGATCAGTAATCGATACAGTTGCATAGTAGCTTAATAAGGCTAAATATGGCGCTATTGAAGAGATTTCAGCTAGACAAGAGGCGATACCAAGCATGAATAATGCCCTAGCTGATAAATGGGTTTCTTCTGCTTGGGTAAAGGCTTCCTTTTGCATCTCTTCCTGGCTTGTTGCAGGTTGGTGTTTTATCAAGTGGGTATAGCTTAAATAAGCGAAGATCAAAAGACTGGCTTCCAACGCTAGGTGACGCCAGGTGTATGGATAATGGTGGTTGATCCAATTGCAGGCTTGGAAAATCCAGTCAGAAAAACTAAAGTAGAAGATTAGCCCGATTAAAAAGTTTCCCAGTCCAATGGGGAAGATAAAGTACAAAATATGATAAGTTGATTTAATTTTAGATTGTAAAATGAATTGCTGTGTTAAGGAAAAAGGGTTAATGCCGTCAATCAGTCCAGCAATTAAGGTCGTTGTAAAGACTACAAACATGATTTTCCGCCTAAAAAAACCGGATAGACATCCAAGCAACACACCTTCAATTTGAAGGGCCTATGTGCACTAGAATACCTATTCGGCGATAGTTGTTTTTATTTATGAGTCACTATCCTATCAAAACGGGGATAGGTTGGCAAGGGTAGTTTACTGTAGGTAGTTAAAGAGATTTCTTGGAATAGTTTCTTTAAAATGCAAGTTCATCTCCACAACGTTCCGGGTTTCACCATCACCACTCGGCTTTTCAAGTTGGGTAATCGTCGAAACATCAGGTGACACTTCACCCAAATAATAAAACTCGGTTCCTTCATCATCGTCCTTTTTAATGAACATATGAATTTGCCAGTCGTCCGCATCCTGTAATATTTTCACTTCAGGAGAAGCCAGTGTCCTTGGCGCTTTCGTGAACCAAGTCATCGTCTGTGGGTCTAACAAGGCATCTTCATAAGCGACTTGGGCACCAGTAAAGTCGTCGCCTTTATCCAGTGTCACAAAAATTGTAAAAATTTTCCGTTCCTTATCCTGAGTATAGCCTCCGATATTTTGGTCCACCAATTGCGTTTCCCATTTGAGCAGACGTAGGGCGTCGCGACGGCCGTATTTTTGGTACAAGGTTAAATCTGACGATTTGTCATAACCGTCATTTAATAAGGTGGCCGTAGTGATTAGGTCATTTAAATGATGCAAAAAGGTCGAATCTTTCTTTGCTGACTGGAAGCCAGGACTTAAATTAATTCCTTCGTTTACTATAATCACGACTTGCCCAGGTTGGTAAGTTTTCTTTGAACTACCGGCGTAATAATCGGTGGACAAGGTTCGCACCACTGACTGCACAGTCATAGGGTCATGGCTTAAGTCATGTTTAGCCAAAATGGTTTGAATCTTGGCCAAGCTTAAAGCATCTACATTTTCTTTAGTGAGTTCACTCAATAAGACTAGTTCATGCGCTCGTTTGCCTGGTAAGATTTCCCGCGATAAAAACTTCAAGATATCATTGGCAGCTTTAGAAAGGGTATTGTCACTTTCCTTGATGCTGGCCAAGAAAGCGGGGTAATTGTCCTTTTTGTTGGCTAGTAGATAAGGGTCGAAACTATTGGTTGTTTCAAAATCAATCAACATTGGCACGCGACCCAGTTTATTTTTCAAGTCTAGATAGGCTTCTTTCAATTCTTTCATGGAATCTATTTTCACAGCATTTATAGACTCAAAAATCCGCTCTTTAGCGATGCTTTCGAAATTGATATTGGATAAACCGGAAATAAAGTTTGTGTTGACGGTGGTTTTCCGCATGACATCCTTATTGCGGTTTGAATTACCAGACAGGGCTACGGGAATCAGGTAGTTGTTCTTATAGTTACCGATAAAGTCGATGATATTCACGAATTCCTTATCATCATGCTTACGAAGCCCACGCCCCATTTGTTGGACGAAGATGATACTGGATTGGGTGTTACGCAACATGACCACCTGGTTGATTTCTGGAATATCGATTCCTTCATTAAAGATATCCACTGTAAAAATATAGTCTAAGAGACCTGAAGTTAACCGATTCACCTGCTTGGTTCGCATTTCTTGGCTATCGCTACCAGATAGGGCGACAGTTTTATAACCACGGGCGTTGAATTTATCGGATAGGGACTTGGCTTCCTCGTTACGGCTACAGAAGACCAGGCCTTTGACCTTGTCTTTATCTAAACCATAGTAGGTCAACTTGTCCATGACATAATCAACCCGTTCATCTAGGATTAGGTTCTTCAATTGGGTGGTTTCAGAAATCAATTCGCCGTCTTTTTCGAAGTCGGTCACCCCAAAGTAATGGAAGGGGGCTAGTAAATCAGCTTCAAGAGCATCTTGCAGGCGAATTTCATAGGCGATATTGTAGTCAAAGAGTTCATATAAATTATAGCCATCTGTACGCTCAGGTGTAGCCGTTAAACCAAGTAGGAATTTGGGTTTAAAGTAGTCAAAAATCCGCTGGTAAGACGCTGATCCGGCCCGGTGGACTTCATCTACTAAGATATAATCGAATTCTTCTGGGTCAAATTGGTGTAAATGTTGGTCGCGGGTAATGGTCTGTTGGGTGGCGAAAACATACTTGGCCTGGCTATCCTTTTGGTTACCTGTATAAAAACCAAATAAATCATCTGATTCTGCATGCATCACCTTTTTAAAAGAGGCCATTGCGGAATGTAAGATTTGTTCCCTGTGGACGATAAAAAGGACTTTTTCGGGTTTAGTTTCTAAGACATCAAAAGCCGCTAGGTAGGTTTTACCAGTCCCGGTAGCCGCGATTACTAAGCCACGGTTGGCGCCATTCTGACGTAATTCAATAAGACTATCTAAGGCTGGCTGTTGCATCTTATTAGGCACGATAAAGTTCTTGGCTGGATCCAGTAAGATACTAGTATCACGGTATTTAGGCGGTTGGAAGGAATTGGCATAAGCTTGAATCCAGTCTTCAGTTAAAGGCTGCGCACTCGCCCATTCCTTGTCTAAATGGGCCTGCATTTGATGGATAATGGCCCCGTGGTGGTAGGTAGTCAGTTTAACGTTCCACTCGTAATTAGTTTTCAAGGCATGGTTGGTCAAGTTTGATGACCCAATAATAAAGGAAGCGTGGTCCTTGTGTTCAAATAAATACCCTTTAGCGTGAAAAGCTTCTTTGTCAGAAATACGGACTTCCAAATTAGGCACTTTCAGCAAGGCCTTGAAAATATCTGGTGAGTTAAAGTCCAAATAGTTCGAGGTAATTAACCGACCTTTTATCCCTCGTTGGTGTAAATCAAAGAGGTGGGTTTTTAGCGTATTGAGACCACTCTCCGTCACAAATGCCACAGAAAATGTAAAAGTTTCGCTGGTAGCCAATTCCTCTTGCAAGGTATTTAATAGGAAGATATTCTCATCTGGTTGATTAATAATCAACTCAGGGTCATACTGGGCATGCCCCAACTGCCTTTGATCGATAAAAGCATGCCGCAAAGATTGCGCTAATAAATCCATATATACCTCCAAAACATCCTAAAATTCAGTCTACAAATCAATCTATAGCGTCATTTGTGATAACTTATCTACAGCAGGAAGGTCCGCTGGCGCCCAGTCTAAAGACTTCAATTCGCTAGGCTTCAACCACTTGATGGCCTTATGTTCCGTCAAAAAGGGCTCACCTTGATCAAGCTGGCAGATAATTGTTGTGAGGTGAACGCGTCCGAAATCATATTCGTAGGATGATGAATCAAAAATCTCTGGGGATACTTGAACCTGAATCTTCAACTCCTCTTCCAATTCACGTTTAAGGGCTACTTGCGCAGTTTCGCCAGCTTCTATCTTCCCGCCAGGAAACTCCCACAAGTAGGCTAAAGACTTTGCGCCCCCGCGTTGGGCACACAAAATCCGCTGGTCTTTAATCAAAATGGCCCCAACAACATAGATATCCTTCATCCGTATCACCTTTCAATCATTTTTTACTATCGTTAAAATCGGGTTCGACAAACCATAGATGACTGCGTTTCAGTTTAGGTTGAGCTGACATTGTCGGCCACTACCCTAAACTTCCAACCTTCATCTATTAATGGTTTGTCTCGCACCTAGAATATATAGATCATTTTACCGGACCCTCATCAAATAAGAAAGATCATAAACTGCTTTACTTATCAATTGTCCGCAAATGGTTTATCATGAAAGGAACGAACACACATACAAAAGGAGTGGATTGGATGAAAGCGTGGATACTCAATCAAGCAGGTGGCCCAGAAAATTTTGAACTGCAAGAAATCGACAGGCCGACAGCACAAGCGGGTGAGGCTTTAGTCAAGGTCAAGGCAATTGGGCTTAACCGTCATGATGTCATGTCTAGAAACAGTTTGAAGCCAGATACCAGTCTTGAAGACCGGGTGATTGGGATTGAGATTGCTGGTGAAGTGGTGGCTATTAATACCGACGGGACAGAATCTAGTCATGTTGCTATTGGTGACCATGTAGCGGGGATTGTTACCCACGGCGCATATGCTGAGTACGCCCGCATTCCCCTAAGCCGTGCCATGGTTTTCCCTAAAGACACGCCTTTTACAACCGCTGCAGCCATTCCAGAAGCTTTCATGACCGCCTATCAGACTATGTATTGGATCGGCGACTTGCATCAAGGTGAACGGATCCTTGTCCATGCAGCGGGTTCTGGCGTTGGAACTGCAGCTATCCAATTGGCCAACCACCTGTCCAAGGCAGAAATTTTTGCCACCGCAGGCCGTCAAGATAAATTAGACCTAGCTAAAGAATTAGGCGCCCAAACTACCATTAATTATAAGGCAGAAAATTTCGCCGACGTGATTTCTGAAGCAACTGACAATAGGGGTGTCGATGTCATTCTAGATTTCATCGGGGCGTCCTATGCTAATAAAAATGCGTCCGCTATCGGCCAAGACGGCCGCTGGGTTTTAATCGGCGTTCTTGGGGGCACACAGGTCCCGGACTTCGATATGGGGCAATTGCTCTTTAAGCGGGTGAAACTCCAAGGCACCCTGTTATCACCGCGGTCAGACGACTACAAGGCTCGCCTAGTAGCTGACGTCAATAAAGAGGTCGTGCCTTTAATTGCAGACGGGTCTATTAAACCGGTGATTGATACGGTCATGGCTTTTGACCGCTTGCCGGAGGCCCATGAATATATGGAAGCCAATAAAAACTTAGGTAAAATCATTATTAAGTTAGAAGACTAAAGTTTCGTGATGTTATTGAGGGAAGTGATTTAGGGTGTTTGCCAGCAATCTGGGCAGATGCCCTTTTTCATTAGAGATAAATGAGAGTACGGATTGCTTTATTTGTCAGTTTTGATACAATAGAATCAATAGTTATCATTATATTCTAATGAAACAAAAAGGAGCTGACAGGTATGGAAAAAACGAAAATGCAGGAGATTGCTCAGTATTTGTATGATGCGGAGAAGAATAAGACGGCGATTGATAATGTGACGGAGGTGTTTAATGTTTCCTTCGATGAGCAAGAGGCTTATGATATCCAAGATTTGGTCGTAGCTTTGAAGAAAGAAACAGACGGGAAGACGGCAGCTTACAAGATTGGTTTGACGTCACCGGCTAAGATTAAACAGTTGAATATTGATCAGCCGGTTTATGCCCACATCTTTGAGTATATGATTTCTTATGACGGCGAACCTTTGTCGATGGAACGGTTTATCCACCCACGTATTGAGCCGGAAGTGACCATTGTCTTGAAGGAGGATATCTACCAAGAGAATGTCACTTTTGAAGAGGTCATGGATAAGATTGACTATGTCTATTCTTCTGTTGAAATAGTAGACTCTCGCTATCACGGTTTCCGCTTTTCCTTGGAAGATGTGGTTGCTGACAACACTTCTTGCCAGGGGGCAGTTTATTCAAATACCCACTTCAGCTTAGACCAAGTGGATATCTTGAACGAAAAAGCTGTTGTTTATATTAATGGTGAGAAGATTGATGAAGGGATTGGGAAGGATGTAGCCAATCATCCAGCCAATGCGGTGGTCTTCCTAGCCAACGCCTTGTATAAACGTGGCGTGACTTTAGAGGCCGGCGTGCCGATTATGACCGGTGGCATGACCAAGGCTAACAAGATTGAAATTGGCGACAAGGTCGAAGTAAAATTCGATACCATGGACGATATCTCTTTCGAAGTAGTCGAATAAGCAGACTAAAGGCCAACCAATGGCAAAATAAAAACCAGCTGGTAGCGTGCGAAAAGCGCCTAATCTAGCTGGTTTTTTTGTGGTTGATTTTAGTAATTTAAACCCAATGTGGTCCAGTTTATGGGCGCGTTTATGCTTTGGTGTTTCCGCCACTAAATGCGTTAGACGCGTCAATGCTAAGCAACTTTTCTCGCACCTAAAAAAACAAGTTTCTTCTATATAATAGGGTAATTAAATGGCATCTCTTATATATAGAAGAAACTTGCTCAGGGATGATTGATATTTTAACTTATCGGGCTAATTGATAGCTACAATACTATTTTATTTAGCGACTGCTGCTTCAACTTGTTTTGGGACCCGGTCTTGTTGGTCAGTGAATGGGATAAAGACATCGCGCGACGATTCCATAGCGTATTGGATGTTTTTCCCGTCCTCAGTGTATTCAACCACACGGTAGTATGGATCATGGTAGAAAATAAAGCGGTAGTTGTTGGCTAGGGCTTCTGGCATCAATTCTTGTTTAGCTGAAATCGAATCCATTGGGTAATCGTCTAGACCACCGACCCAAAGTGGGTTTGTGTGAACGAAAGTAAGTAGGATATCCGCCATATGTAGCATAGTTTCGCCAGCTTGTTCAAGACGAATAATCGTATGACCTGGACTGTGACCACCTGTAACTTCCATGGTAATCCCTTCAGCAATGGTAATGCTATCCGTAAAGGTTGCTACTTGCCCTTGGATGGCTTCCCAATTTTCTTTCGGATACGTATTCTTAGTCCGTGCATTCGGATGTCTTACCGCATCCCACTCGATATCAGAGACATAAATCGTAGCATTGGGGAAGGTTGATTGCCATTGATCATCTTCAAAGTAAGTCAAACCGCTGGCATGGTCGTTATGCATGTGAGTCATCATCACAACGTCAATATCTTCAGGCGTAATCCCAAGCGTTTCAAAGTCTTCTTGGATGCTACCTTCTTGTTGTAGCCCAACATTTCGTTTCCCTTTTTCATTGAATTTATCCAAGTTAAAGGAGGCATCAATGATGTAGTTTTTCCCTTGGTATTGGATGACAATCGGGTCACAAACCTCAGCCACTTGGTTTTTATCATTATATGGATAGTAGCGACCCCAAAGTGTTCGTGGTACAGGACCGAAAATTGTCCCGCCGTCAGTGCCAATCATCGCGCCGTTCAACCAAGATAGGGTCATGTCATGGAAAGTATATGTGTCAATCATAATAAAAATCTCCTTTATATATATGCTTTGGCTTCTAAATACGAGTCATTTTTCAATTGCCAAAAGGGGTTCAGCCCTTAGCTGGTGTCATAGCCGATTAATAGTTACCTTCGATAATCATGGATATTCCTTGGCCACCCCCGATACACAAGGTAGCTAGGCCATAAGTAGACTGGCGTTTAACCATTTCGTGGACC
>NZ_JBOEQF010000085.1:0-8862 GCF_050689315.1 Aerococcus sp. L_32 | reverse complement strand
GGACGAATTAATGCGCCAGTTTATCGAACTAATCCAAGAAAATAACCAACTGCGCAATGAAGTAGAAGACGAATTGTCGGGTGCCTTAGGTAACTTCGTATTGGCCTCATCATCAATGAATGACGCCTTTATGGAAGAAATCGTGGCCTTACCAAGCAAACAAGTCAACTTAGAAATTGCCAAGAAAAATATCATGAGCGTTGACGTACCTAAGATGTCATTTTCATACGACGATGACAATCAAAAGAGCAACAACGAAGTGAAATATGGTTACCTAAACACATCTAGTGAATTAGACGATGCCATCGAAGTCTTGAACGATGTCATGCCTAAGCTGTTAAAATTGAGCGAAATAGAAAAAACGTGTCAATTAATGGCAACGGAAATTGAATCCACAAGACGTCGAGTAAACGCCTTAGAATACCGAATGATTCCAAACATCAAGGAAACCATCAAGTATATCCAAATGAAACTAGACGAAAACGAACGAGCATCAATCACGCGGATGATAAAAGTTAAAGACATGGGTTAATAATAGGATGTGAGAGGCGACGCCAAGAAAGGAAACGTTGGAAGATTAGCGATGAAGATGACGCAGTCATCTGCAAGCTAATCTGAAACGCAGTCCTTTCTGGAGACTCGAGCTCAACTTCACAGGGTGCGAGCGAACCCGACTAAGGGTGTAAGGCGCTAGGTAAGCAATGTTAGCTAGTCTAATTGTAACCTTATGCAGCTTTCGACTTGCACTTACTGATCATTCAAAATAGTTTTCAAAGTGAGAGATCAAATCAATTAAAACAATTGGTTTGGTCTCTTTTTTATACAGCAAAAAAGCCGATAACCGCTATACTAGTCGTCAGCTTCCTATGTTGCAATGTCGATTTTATTAGTTTTTGTCCAAGACACGTTTATGCTTGCTTGTCGCAAGTATACCTAATACGGTTAGTTTATGTTGGGGTTTAAAATTAGGGAAGAAGTCCTTTACAAAGCTTCCTTAAAAATGGTATAATTAAATTTGCCGAAAGGCCTTGCGGCAAGGGTAGAGATGTGAACCGGGTCAGATGGGGAACCAAGCAGCTCTAAGCATTGTCTATCCTGTGCTGTAAGTTAGTATAAATTTAAACGGCTAAACGCCAAACGCCAAGTGTGTCCATTCACGCTTGGCGTTTTTTTTATGGCCAATTTTAGAAAATTTGTATGCCGTACCCAAATAAGGCAACAGCAATCATAAAGAGGATAACTGGCAAAATGCGTGTGATAAAAAAGTCCATCCAGCCCGCAATTCGTGTATAAATAGTCGTTAAGTGGCTTTTAAAGAATAGGGACATTAAAAATAAGCCGTACATAGGTAATACAAACAAGATAAAGGAATAAAAGACCAGGAGTAACGTTGCTTGTAGATCGGTAATCGAAATAGTTGCATAGTAACTAAGTAAGGCTAAATATGGCGCTATTGAGGAGATTTCAGCTAGACAAGAGGCGATACCAAGCATGAATAATGCACCAGCTGATAAGTGCGTTTCTTCTGCTTGGGTAACGGCTTCCTTTTGCACCTCTTCCTGGCTTGTTGCAGGTTGGTCTTTATTCAAGTGGGTATAGATTAAATAAGCGATGATCAAAAGACTGGCTACCAACGCTGGGTAACGCCAGGTGTATGGATAATGGTGGTTAACCCAATTGAAGGCTTGGAAAATCCAATCAGAGAAACCAAAGTAGAAGGCTAAACCGATTAAAAAGTTTCCCAGACCAATGGGGAAGATAAAATACAAAATATGATATGGGGATTTAATTCTAGATTGTAAAATGAATTGCTGGGTGAGTGCAAAAGGATTAATGCCATCGATTAAGCCAGCAATCAAGGTCGTTGTAAAGACTACAAACATGATTTTCCTCCTAAAAAAACCGGACAGATATCCAAATAGCACACCTTCAATTCGAAGGGCCTATGTGCACTAGAATACCTATCCGGCGATAGTCGTTTTATAAATGTGTCTTTATCCTATCAAAAAGGGGATAGGTTGGCAACGTTAGTTTACTGTAGATAGTTAAAGAGATTTCTTGGAATAGTTTCTTTAAAATGCAAGTTCATCTCCACAACGTTCAGGGTTTCACCATCACCACTTGGTTTTTCAAGTTGGGTAAACGTCGAAACATCAGGTGTCACTTCACCCAAATAATAAAATTCTTTTCCTTCATCATCGTCCTTTTTAATGAACATATGAATTTGCCAGTCGTCCGCATCCTGTAAGATTTTCACTTCAGGAGAAGCCAGTGTCCTTGACGCTTTCGTGAACCAAGTCATCGTCTGTGGGTCTAACAAGGCATCTTCATAAGCGACTTGGGCACCAGTAAAGTCGTCGCCTTTATCCAGTGTCACAAAAATTGTAAAAATTTTCCGTTCCTTATCCTGAGTATAGCCTCCAATATTTCGGTCCACCATTTGCGTTTCCCATTTGAGCAGACGTAGGGCGTCACGACGTCTGTATTTTTGGTACAAGGTTAAGTCTGACGATTTATCATAACCGTCATTTAATAAGGTGGCCGTAGTAATTAAGTCATTTAAATGATGCAAAAAGGTCGAATCTTTCTTTGCTGACTGGAAGCCAGGGCTTAAGCTAATCCCCTCGTCTACTATGGCCACGACTTGCCCCGGTTGGTAAGTTTTCTTTGAACTACCGGCGTAATAATCGGTGGACAAGGTTCGCACCACTGACTGCACAGTAATAGGGTCATGGCTTAAGTCATGTTTGGTCAAAATGGTTTGAATCTTGGCCAAGCTTAAAGTATCTATACTTTCTTTAGCGAGCTCGCTCAATAAGACTAGTTCATGCGCTCGTTTGCCTGGTAAGATTTCTCGCGATAAAAACTTCAAGATATCATTGGCTGCTTTAGAAAGTGTACGGTCACTTTCCTTAATACTGACCAAGAAAGCATGGTAATTGTCCTTTTTATTGGCTAATAGACAAGGGTCGAAACTGTTGGTTGCTTCAAAATCAATCAACATTGGCACGCGCCCCAGTTCATTTTTCAAGCCTAGGTAGGCTTCTTTCAATTCTTTCATGGAGTCTAGTTTCACAGCATTTATAGAATCAAAGATCCGCTCTTTAGCGATGCTTTCGAAATTGATATTGGATAAACCGGAAATAAAGTTGGTGTTGACGGCCGTTTTCCGCATGGCATCCTTACTACGGTTTGAATTACCAGACAGGGCAACGGGGATCAGGTAGTTGTTCTTGTAGTTGCCGATGAAGTCGATAATATTCACGAACTCCTTACCATCATGCTTACGAAGCCCGCGCCCCATTTGTTGGACGAAGATGATGCTGGATTGGGTGTTACGCAACATGACCACCTGGTTGATTTCTGGAATATCAATCCCTTCATTAAAGATATCCACTGTAAAAATATAGTCTAAGAGACCTGAAGTTAACCGATTGACTTGCTTGGTTCGCACTTCTTGGCTGTCGCTACCAGATAGGGCGACAGTTTTATAACCACGGGCGTTGAATTTGTCGGATAGGGACTTGGCTTCCTCGTTACGGCTACAGAAGACCAGACCTTTGACCTTGTCTTTATCTAAACCATAGTAGGTCAACTTGTCCATGACATAATCGACCCGTTCATCTAGGATTAGGTTCTTCAATTGGGTGGTTTCAGAAATCAATTCGCCGTCTTTTTCGTAATCGGTCACCCCAAAGTAATGGAAGGGGGCTAGTAAATCAGCTTCAAGAGCATCTTGCAGGCGGATTTCATAGGCGATATTGTAGTCAAAGAGTTCATATAAATTATAGCCATCTGTACGCTCAGGTGTAGCCGTTAAACCGAGTAGGAATTTGGGTTTAAAGTAGTCAAAAATCCGCTGGTAAGACGCTGATCCAGCACGGTGGACTTCATCTACTAAGATATAATCGAATTCTTCTGGGTCAAATTGGTGTAAATGTTGGTCGCGGGTAATGGTCTGTTGAGTGGCGAAAATATACTTGGCTTGGCTATCCTTTTTATTACCTGTATAAAAGCCAAATAAATCATCTGGTTCTGCATGCATCACCCTTTTAAAAGAGGCCATTGCGGAATGTAAGATTTGTTCTCTGTGGACGATAAAAAGGACTTTTTCGGGTTTGGTTTCTAAGACATCAAAAGCCGCTAGGTAGGTTTTACCAGTCCCGGTAGCCGCGATTACTAAGCCACGGTCGGCGCCATTTTGCCGTAATTCAATAAGACTATCTAAGGCTGGCTGTTGCATCTTATTAGGCACGATAAAGTTATTGGCTGGGTCCAGTAAGATACTAGTATCACGGTATTTAGGCGGTTGGAAGGAATTGGCATATGCTTCAATCCAGTCTTCAGTTAAAGGCTGCGCACTCGCCCATTCCTTGTCTAAATGGGCCTGCATTTGATGGATAATGGCCCCGTGGTGGTAGGTAGTCAGTTTAACGTTCCACTCGTAATTGGTTTTTAAGGCATGGTTGGTCAAGTTTGACGACCCAATAATAAAGGAAGCGTGGTCCTTGTGTTCAAATAAATACCCTTTAGCGTGAAAAGCTTCTTTGTCAGAAATGCGGACTTCCAAATTAGGAACTTTCAGCAAGGCTCTGAAAATATCTGGTGAGTTAAAGTCCAAATAGTTCGAGGTAATTAACCGACCTTTTATCCCTCGTTGGCGTAAATCAAAGAGGTGGGTTTTCAGCGTATTGAGACCACTCTCCGTCACGAATGCCACAGAAAAAGTAAAAGTTTCGCTGGTATCCAATTCTTCCTGCAAGGTATTTAATAGGAAGGTATTCTCATCAGGTTGATTAATAATCAACTCAGGGTCATACTGAGCATGTCCTAACTGCCTCTGATCAATAAAAGCATGCCGCAAAGATTGTGCTAATAAATCCATATATACCTCCAAAATATCCTAAAATTTAGTCTACAATTCAACCTATAGAGTCATTTGGGATAACTTATTTACAGCAGGCAGGTCAGCTGGCGCCCAGTCTAAAGACTTCAATTCGCTAGGCTTCAACCACTTGAGGGCCTTATGTTCCGTCAAAAAGGGCTCACCTTGCTCAAGCTGGCAGATAATTGTTGTGAGGTGAACGCGTCCGAAATCATATTCGTAGGCTGATGTATCAAATATCTCTGGAGATACTTGAACCTGGATCTTTAACTCCTCTTCCAATTCACGTTTCAGGGCTCCTTGCGCAGTTTCGCCAGCTTCTATCTTCCCACCAGGAAACTCCCACAAGTAGGCTAAAGACTTCGCGCCCCCGCGTTGGGCACATAAAATTCGCTGGTCTTTAATCAAAATCGCCCCAACAACATAAATATCTTTCATCCGTATCACCTTTCAATCGTTTTTTACTATCATTAAAATCGGGTTCGACAAACCATAGATGACTGCGTTTCAGTTTAGGTTGAGCTGACATTGTCAGCCACTGCCCTAAACTTCCAACGTTCATCTATTAACGGTTTGTCTCGCACCTAGAATATATAGATCATTTTACCGGACCCTCATCAAATAAGAAAGATCATAAACTGCTTTACTTATCAATTGCCCACAAATGGTTTATGATGAAAGGGACGAACATACACAAAGAAGGAGTGGATTGGATGAAAGCTTGGATACTCAATCAAGCAGGTGGCCCAGAAAATTTTGAACTGCAAGAAATCGACAGGCCGATAGCGCAAGCGGGTGAGGCCCTAGTCAAGGTCAAAGCAATTGGGATTAACCGCCATGATGTCATGTCTAGAAACAGTTTGAAGCCGGATGCCAGCCTTGAAGACCGGGTGATTGGGATTGAGATTGCTGGTGAAGTGGTGGCTATTAATACAGACGGGACGGAATCCAGTCATGTTGCTATTGGAGACCATGTAGCGG
Organism: Aerococcus sp. L_32; assembly: GCF_050689315.1. Lineage (NCBI taxonomy): Bacteria > Bacillati > Bacillota > Bacilli > Lactobacillales > Aerococcaceae > Aerococcus > Aerococcus sp. L_32. Next base: position 2,996 of record NZ_JBOEQF010000085.1, on the reverse strand, counting down.
GGATTATTACCCACGGCGCCTATGCCGAATACGCCCGCATCCCCCTGAGTCGTGCCATGATTTTCCCTAAAGACACGCCTTTTACAACAGCGGCAGCCATTCCAGAAGCTTTCATGACCGCCTACCAGACTATGTATTGGATCGGCGACTTGCATCAAGGTGAACGGATCCTTGTCCATGCAGCGGGTTCTAGCGTTGGGACTGCAGCTATCCAATTGGCCAACCACCTGTCCAAGGCGGAAATTTTTGCCACCGCAGGCCGTCAAGATAAATTAGACCTAGTTAAAGAATTAGGCGCCCAAACCACCATTAATTATAAGGAAGAAAATTTCGCCGACGTGATTTCTGAAGCCACTGGCAAAAGGGGTGTCGATGTCATTCTAGATTTCATTGGGGCGTCCTATGCTAATAAAAATGTGTCCGCTATCGGCCAAGACGGTCGCTGGGTTTTAATCGGCGTTCTTGGGGGCACAGAGGTTCCGGACTTTGATATGGGACAATTGCTCTTTAAGCGGGTTAAACTCCAAGGGACCTTGCTGTCACCACGCTCAGACGACTACAAGGCGCGCCTAGTAGCAGACGTTAATAAAGAAGTCGTGCCTTTAATTGCAGACGGTACTATTCAACCAGTGATTGACACGGTCATGGCTTTTGACCGCTTGCCAGAGGCCCATGAATATATGGAAGCCAATAAAAACTTAGGTAAGATCATTATCAGCTTGGAAGACTAAAGTTTCGTGATTTTATTGATGAAGTGATTTAGGGTGTTTGCCAGCAATCGGGGCGGATGCCCTTTTTTTATTAAAAATATATGAGAGTTCAGATTGCTTTATCTGTCAGTTTTGATACAATGGGGTTAATGTTTATCATTATTTCTTAATGAATCAAAAGGAGCTGACAGGTATGGAAGAGTCGAAGATGCAGGAGATTGCGCAGTATTTGTATGACGCGGAGAAGAATAAGACGGCGATTGATAATGTGACGGAGGTGTTTAATGTTTCCTTCGATGAGCAGGAGGCCTACGATATTCAGGATTTGGTTGTGGCTTTGAAGAAAGAAACGGACGGGAAGACGGCAGCTTATAAGATTGGTTTGACGTCACCAGCTAAGATTAAACAGTTGAATATTGATCAGCCGGTTTATGCCCACATCTTTGAGTATATGATTTCTTATGACGGCGAGCCTTTGTCAATGGAACGGTTTATTCACCCGCGTATTGAGCCGGAAGTGACCATTGTCTTGAAGGAGGATATCTACCAAGAGAATGTGACTTTTGAAGAGGTCATGGATAAGATTGACTATGTCTATTCTTCTGTAGAAATAGTAGACTCTCGCTATCACGGTTTCCGCTTCTCCTTGGAAGATGTGGTTGCTGACAACACTTCTTGCCAGGGGGCAGTTTACTCAAATACCCACTTCAGCTTAGACCAAGTGGATATCTTGAATGAGAAGGCTGTCGTTTATATCAATGGTGAGAAGATTGATGAAGGGGTCGGGAAGGATGTAGCCAACCATCCAGCCAATGCGGTGGTCTTCCTAGCCAACGCCTTGTATAAGCGGGGTGTGAAATTAGAGGCCGGCGTGCCAATTATGACCGGTGGAATGACCAAGGCGAACAAGATTGAAATTGGCGACAAGGTCGAAGTGAAATTCGATACCATGGATGACATTTCCTTTGAAGTAGTCGAATAAAGCAAAAGATAACCAGCAAGTGGGGTTCCAGAAACCTTTACTAGCTGGTTATTTTGTGGTCTTTTCAAAAAAATAACAAGTTTCTTCTATATAATAGGTCATTTGATTGACACCTTTATATAGAAGGAAACTTGTTGGTATTTATATTCAATTAACGAAGAGGCTTATTACTTAATTCGCAACAGCTGCTTCAACTTGTTTTGGGACCCGGTCTTGTTGGTCAGTGAATGGGATAAAGACATCGCGCGACGACTTCATAGCGTATTGGATGTTTTTCCCGTCTTCAGTATATTCAACCACGCGGTAGTATGGGTCATGGTAGAAGATAAAGCGGTAGTTGTTGGCTAGGGCTTCTGGCATCAAGTCTTGTTTGGCTGAAATCGAATCCATTGGGTAATCGTCTAGACCGCCGACCCAAAGTGGGTTTGTGTGGACGAAAGTAAGTAGGATATCCGCCATATGTAGCATGGTTTCGCCAGCTTGTTCAAGACGAATAATCGTATGACCTGGGCTGTGACCACCTGTAACTTCCATGGTAATCCCTTCAGCAATCATAATGCTATCCTTAAAGGTTTCTACTTGCCCTTGAATTGCTTCCCAGTTTTCTTTCGGATAAGTATTTTTAGTCCGTGCATTCGGATGTTTTACCGCATCCCACTCAATATCAGAGATATAAATCGTGGCATTAGGGAAGGTTGATTGCCATTGATCATCTTCAAAGTAAGTCAAACCGCTAGCGTGGTCGTTATGCATATGAGTCATCATCACGACGTCAATATCTTCAGGTGTAATCCCCAGTGTTTCAAAGTCTTCTTGGATGCTACCTTCTTGTTGTAGCCCAACATTTCGTTTCCCTTTTTCATTGAATTTATCCAAGTTAAAGGATGCATCAATGATGTAGTTTTTCCCTTGGTATTGGATGACAATCGGGTCACAAACCTCAGCCACTTGGTTTTTATCATTATATGGATAGTAGCGGCCCCAAAGCGTTCTTGGTACAGGACCGAAAATCGTCCCGCCGTCAGTGCCAATCATCGCGCCGTTCATCCAAGATAGGGTCATGTCGTGGAAAGTATATGTGTCAATCATAGTAAAAATCTCCTTTATATATGTGCTTTAGCTTTTAGCTGGTTATCAGTTTTTAAATACGACTCATTTTTCAATTGTCAAAAGGGGTTTAGCCCTTAGCTGGTGTCACAGCCGATTAATAGTTACCTTCGATAATCATCGATATTCCTTGGCCACCCCCGATACACAAGGTAGCTAGGCCATAAGTAGACTGGCGTTTAACCATTTCGTGGACT
>NZ_JBOEQF010000084.1:0-8990 GCF_050689315.1 Aerococcus sp. L_32 | reverse complement strand
TATCCGCATCGAAGGGTCTTTTGATTTCATGCATACCCGGGTCATCCCACGCGTTGAAGAACCTTTCCCACGCTTTATCGACGCCAGTCGCAAGCAACCCGAATTCAAGCAAGAAAACGTCAAGGGTACTTGCATCGGGATTTACGGTCCTTACCTATTTGAAGGTGTAGTTAAACAAGGCTTTCATTGCCATTTTATCAGCGAAGACAAAAATTTTGGTGGGCACATTATTGATTATACGATTAATCATGCAGACGTATCCGTCCAAACCGTCACCGACTTCCACCAGCATTTCGCAACCAATAATCCGGCTTTCATGAATGCCACAGTAAATTATGATAACCTCATTACAGAAATTAACGAGAGTGAATAAGGTAGTCATTTTGCCCAAAAAAAGCGCACGGGGAGGTGCTAGCTATTAAACTTGATATGACCATCGCGGGCTATCCCATTCAAGTAACCAAGCAGGCCAACTATAAAAACTTGACCTTAAAAGCCGTCCCGCCACATGGAGACTTGCGCATATCAGCACCCAAATATGCCAGTAAAGCTGCTATTGTCGCCTTCGTGGAAACTAACTTAGCCCGCATTGAGCGGATGCAGGCAGATATCCAGAACCGTTACCAAGACCAGGTCAAACACTATGAAACTGGCGAAAGCCATTATTTATTTGGCCAATCCTATCCTTTACTAGTCATTGAAAAACCGGGGCCAACATCTTGCCAATTAATGGATGACCAGCTAGTTTTAACTGTCAAACCAGGAATGAATCAGGATGAGCGGGCACAAGTCATGATGACTTTTTACAGACAAGCGTTGAAAGACCAATTAGCTATTACCGGGCCTAAAATGATGGCCCATATGGACGTATGGGCCAACGAATTTCGGGTCAAGCAAATGAAAACTAGATGGGGGACCTGCAATATCCAAAAGAAACGCATCTGGATTAGTTTGAATTTGGTCACTGCACCATTAATTTGCCTGGAATCAGTCGTCGTTCATGAATTGGTTCATTTACTAGAAACCGACCATACCAAGCGTTTCTACCAGCTAATGGACCAATATTTTCCGAAATGGCAAGAAGCGAATGCAATTTTGTCGAAATTACCTAGTGTATTTCATTAAAAATCTGTTAAAATAAAAGCAGTAATCTCATAAAAATAAGTTAAGCCCCAAGTTGATTTGGGACTTTTTTCTTTTTGAGAAAGAAATGATTTAGAGGAGTTGTTCATATGGCAAAGAAGGGGTTTAAAATACCGCTAGCCTTGAAATTAGTAATTGCAATTATATTAGGGATCATTGTCGGCCAAATTGGCTTTCTACCAGAAATTTTCTTCCAAGTATTAAAAACATTATCTGGACTATTCTCCGAGTTCCTGACCTTCATCATTCCATTGATGATTGTCGGCCTGATTATTCCAGGTATCGCTGAACTAGCAGAAGGTGCGGGCAAACTTTTAGGGATTACTGTAGCCATTTCCTACGGGTCAACAATCGTTGCCGGCATCCTAGCCTATATTATAGCCAGCAATTTATTCCCAATGTTTATCACCTCCGACTTGGCAAATATCATCCAAGAATCAGGTGAAGGGGCAACCGCCTTATTCTCAATTGGTCTAGAACCCATGTTTTCAGTTACCGCAGCCATTATCTTCGCCTTTATGTTAGGCTTAGGGATTTCTTGGCTACGAGCAAGAGGGCGCGGAGAAGCTTTAATGACAGTATTTACCGACTTCGGTAAGGTCATCGATCTAACCTTACAAACAGTCGTCATTCCATTCCTGCCATTCTATATCTTCTTTAACTTTGCGGATATGTCATATTCAGGATCAGTATTTGCCGTTATGTCAGTCTTTTGGCGGGTATTAGTTACTGCCATCGTCTTACACTTACTATACCTATCTTTCATGTTCGCCGTGGTTGGTGCTTACGCCGGTAAGAACCCAATTAAAATGATGAAGAATCAAATTCCAGGTTGGTTAACAGCCGCAGGTACCCAATCATCTGCCGCAACCATTCCAACAAACGTTGAAATTGCCCGGAAAAATGGCGTCTCTGAGCAAATTGCTAACTTCGTTGTGCCACTATGCGCCACTATCCATCTAGCTGGTTCAATGATTACCATCATATCTTGTGTGACAGCCATCTTAATGATGTACTCAATGCCAATCTCAATTGGTACAATGGCTGCTTTCGTTATGGTATTAGGAATCGCCATGGTCGCTGCACCAGGTGCGCCTGGTGGGGCCATCATGTCAGCATTACCTTTCTTACCAATGGTTGGTCTAACAGAAGCCTTCAACCAATTAGCCATTTCTTTATACATCACCCAAGACTCATTTGGTACCGCAACAAATGTATCAGGTGATAACGCCATCGCGGTTATCATCGATGCCATCTACAAAAAAGATAAGAAAGCAGAACAAGCTAAATAGATTTACTCTAAAGGATTCAGTGTAAAGGCTGGATCCTTTTTTTATTTTAGTGTAGGTAAGTCGATAATATTGTAGGTCATTTTTTAGTGGGGGTAGGCCTAATTGGGATAGACTGTTCGAATTTTCACTTTCTTGTGGTAAACTATATAGGTATTAGTGGCGTATGACTGACCAGCACCCAATGAAGTAGAGCTATCATGAAGAGTATTGCACCTTGTTTATGTTTTAGTGCCGGCGATTGTGAAGAGGCGGTTCGCTTCTAAGTAGATCTGATTCCAAATTCAGAAATTCAGCAGATTGAGTACTATCCAGATGCCAGTTTAGACGAATACTTTGAGGGTATGACAGGTAAAGTTATTACGGCAGAGTTCACTTTAAATAACCAACCTTATATTGCTTTGGAGGGCGGGCCATATTTCCGTTTTAATGAAGCAATATCTTTGGCGCTTAATTGCGAGGGTCAGGATGAAATAGATTATTACTGGGAAAAATTATGCCGCTTTTCCTAAAGCTGAGCAGTGTGGTTGTGTAAAAGATAGATATGGTTTATCATGGCAAATTGTGCCGGTAAATATTGGAGAATTACAACATCATTCAGCACAAATTCAAGCCATGATGCAGATGAAGAAGATTGATATCCAAAGGCTATTAGATTTAGCGTAAGGGAAAGGAAACACGATGTTATTTGGGCAATTAATTGAAAACGAAAGTTCGTATACACTATACTTTGAAAGGGACTTTTACCAGTCAAAAGAGGCAGTATTCAACGCTTTGACAGATCCGGTCATTTTTTCAAAATGGTATCCATTCGCAACAGGGGAAATGGATGGCCAAGTTGGCGGATTGATCAAATTTGATGACGGCGAAGGGAATCTTTACCAAGGGGTGATTACTAAGTTTTCACTTGAAGATGGTTTTGAGTTTATCGAAGATGGCCGCGATGTGATACGCATGGAGATTTCTGAAACGAATTCTGGTGCTAAATTACATTTTAACCATACATTTTCAGATCTTGCCTGGGTAGTGCAAACGGCTACCGGTTGGCATAATTGCTTAAATGTATTCGTGCAAATCATGAACGGTCAACCACCACAATGGCCATTGCCAGATGAATTGGTTGAGTTAACGCAAGCTTATGAAACACAATTTAAAGAAGCAAATTTTAAAGAAGAAAAATAGCCCAGAAGTCAAGGGACACAACGTTCCAGGCTTCCGGGCTATTTATTTGCATGTCATTACTTGTTATTTGGCGATATGTTTCGTTAAGACTTTTTTGTTTGAGATATGAAGGTTTTCGTCAACATCATAAATAATGGGTTCACCAGTTGCGATTTCTAAGTTAGGAATATCTTCATCAGAAATGCCTTCCAAGTATTTGGTTAATGACCGCAAGCTGTTGCCATGAGCAACAACAAGGACATTTTTGCCTTCTTTTAAATCAGCTGCAATATGATCTTCCCAATAAGGCATGGTCCGGTTTAAGGTGTCTTTTAAACTTTCGCCAGCTAATAAATGGTCGATATCAAGGTCTTGGTAGCGACGGTCAAAAGTATCGGCAGTCGCTTGAGGCGGGCGGACATCATAAGAACGGCGCCAGATATGCACTTGGTCTTCGCCGTGAATAGCGGCCGTTTCTGCCTTATTCAATCCTTGAAGGGCACCGTAATGGCGTTCGTTTAACCGCCAATGTTTGTGGACTGGTAAGTAAAGTTGGTCTAAATTATTTAGCGTATAAAAAGTTGTTTGTATGGCACGTGCTAGTAGGGAAGTGTGTACAATATCAAAAGTTAAACCTTCTTCTTTAAGCGCTAGACCAGCAGTCTTAGCTTCCTCCACCCCTAGAGGACTTAAAGCCGGATCTAACCATCCAGTAAACACATTTTGCAAATTCAATTCACTTTGTCCGTGGCGGATAAATACTAATTTGGCCATCTTTCTCCATCCTTTCAAGGATACTGTATTTTTATTTTTAGGCTCACCTATAATATACACCCAAGTAAAAATGATAGCAAGAAAAGACACCTCAACTTCTTTAATAACGATCATTAACAAGTGATAATATTTCAGTGTTATTTAGGGAAAGTTGTCTAGTTGAAGAGGTTAGTTTAGTTAGTTATTAAAGGGTATTTAACCGTGATTAATCGATAGATTTTTGAGGATCGACAAAACAGGGGAAAGCCCTTTTTTGGTGCATAAGTCAAAGTGCTTTTGGAATGAACAGTAGATTTATGAATATGCTAGAGAAAGGATAAGCCAAAGGGTTATTTTAAAATATAGTACCTTGTATTTTTCAGAAAAATGGCGTATGCTTAGGGAGCATAAAAAGAGGGAATGAGGTTCTCCCTGGTCGAGGCGATGGTATTTAAGCCATCCGAAACCGAACCGCTGAAAAGCTGATGACTTCTGCAAGTAAAACTGCAGGCGTATCAGCTTTTTTTGTGCCTGCAAAAGGAGGAAATTATGTTACTATCGTTAGGTTTTATCATTGTTGTGGGGTATTTATTGGGGCGCTTGTTGAGTACGATGAATTTACCTAGTTTAATCGGCTACATCATCGCTGGCTTAATCATGGGACCATCATTTTTCAATTTAATTGACCAAAGTACATTGGACATATCCAGTGATTTAAGACGGATTGCCTTGATGATTATCTTACTGAGAGCGGGTTTAAATATCGATTTGCAGGACTTGAAGAAAGTAGGGCGCCCAGCCATCTTGATGAGCTTCCTACCTGCTACCCTAGAAATCATTGGGACAATTATTTTGGCGCCAATATTCTTTGGAATGTCATACTTATCTGCAGCTATCTTAGGGGCTATTGTCGCGGCCACATCACCAGCCGTAGTCGTTGCCCGCATGTTAGATTTAATGGGTAAGGGATATGGTAAGAAAAAAGGGGTGCCGCAAATGATTCTAGCGGGCTCTTCTATGGATGATATCTTCGTCATCATCCTATTCACCGCCTTAACAGCCCTTGCTCAAACCGGTGAATTCCATTGGTTAAGCATGCTATCTATGCCAACTTCTATCATATTAGGGATCGCTGGGGGATTATTGGTGGGTTGGCTACTGTCACTAGCCATTGAAAAATATCAATTATCAGGTGGCTATCCAGTCATCTTATCCTTTGGGATGGCCATGTTATTTGATGGGATTGAAAAAGCCATGACAGGGCCAATTGGCTTCTCAGCCTTACTTGCTGTGATGGCAATGGGCTTTATGATGCTTCGCGTCAATCCAGTTCAAGCCAAATCTGTTCAAGTAGGTTTTAATAATTTATGGCAAGTCTTTGAAATTATCCTATTCGTGTTAGTTGGTGCCAGCATGTCCATCGAATCCGTCAAAGATTCAGGCCTCATTGCAGTACTATTAATTGTCTTGTTGTTGGTATTTAGAGGACTTGGTGTACTTTTATCTGTTTTAGGCACTCAATTAAACAAAGAGGAAAAAGCATTCGCCATCTTTGCCTACCTTCCAAAAGCCACAGTACAAGCAGCCATAGGGGCGGTGCCCTTAGCGATGGGCTTGCCGAATGGTCAAATCATTTTAACCATCTCGGTCGTTGCCATCTTAGTCACCGCACCGCTTGGCGCTGTCTTAATCGACCAAACCCATAATCGCCTATTGCGTGATGATCGATAAATATGGATATAAAAACAAATAAAAGCTGGCTCTCAAAAAAATGAGGACCAGCTTTTTTTACGGAAAATTTATTTATTTTAGAATGGCGCCGTGAAGCCACCATCTACAGTGATAATATCACCGTTCATAAATTTATCGTCATCTGATGCCAAGAATACTGCGGCATGGGATATCTTCGGGTGGACCAACACTTGGGTTTAAACCGCTGAAGGCACCAATCCGGGCGCTCCCAAAGTCACTTAAGTTGGTCATTGTTGAGGCAATATTTGTAGCGATTGCACCTGGGGCAATCCCGTTAACACGGATCTTGTTGTTGGAACACTTGAAGTCAACTTAAAAGTTGTCAAGGGGCATATTCAAAAATGTCGAATTTATGGTGATTTTTTTGAAAAGAAAAATGTTGCAGATATAGAAAACCTACTCGTAGGCTGCACATTAAGGGAAGATGTAGTAGCGAGTGCTTGAACAGATATTGACTTAACACCGTATTTTGGGCCGATTAATTCAACTATTCTAACTAACCTAGTTTTAGCATAATATGCTAAAATATATATATTAAAGTAGAGAAAGAGTTGAATTGAATTGAAAAAATTAAACGGTCCAACAAAACAAGGGGTCCAATGGTTGGCCTTGATTGCGGTATTTATATTAGCCGTCATCAACTGGTCATATCTTGTCCAAGCAGTTTCTATGATTTGGTCAGTGATTTTCCCCTTAATCTTAGGTGGGATGATTGCCTTTGTCCTTAACCTATTGATGACCTGGCTTGAAAAATACTTATACCCGAATGCAAAAAATAAGTATTTGAAAGCATCTAGACGACCAGTTGCTATTATTTTAGCTATCTTAGTTGTCTGTTTAGTGATAGCAGCGACGGTTGTAATTGTGTTACCACAATTGGCGTCTGCGATTATGACGCTGATTGAAGTGGCACCTGAGACTGTTGAAAATCTAACAAATTGGTTTAATAATCAAGATGCTTTGGTTCCTTTAGTGAACGACTTAGCAAACAAAACGAATATCGATTGGGGTAGTATCTTCTCTAATGTGGCAAGAGGCATTAACAATATAGCTTCAGGTCTAGCGACGACGTCTGTTTCGGTATTAACCACTTCTATTGGTGCAGTAACTAATATCTTCTTGGGTATCTTGTTTGCAATTTATATTCTTTTCTCAAAGGAAAAATTAGCCAAACAAGTAGAACGATTGCTAACGGTTTATGTTCGCGATGATATCCACCAATTAATTGAAAATGTGGCTCGAGTTGCTAATGAAACATTTTCTAAGTTTATTTCAGGAATGGTTATTGAAGCAATCATCTTGGGTACTTTAGTGACAGTTGGGTTATTTATTCTTCAAGTTCCTTATGCTGCGATGTTGGGCGTTCTACAAGGTGTAATGGCATTGATTCCAATTATTGGTGCCTTCCTATCGGGTGCGGTCGGCGTCTTGATCCTACTCGCTTTAAACCCAACCTACGCCTTGATTTATCTCATCTTCGTCTTATTTGTCCAACAATTAGAAGGGGACTTAATCTATCCACGAGTTGTGGGGGATTCAATTGGACTACCATCTATGTGGGTGTTATTCGCTGTAACTGTTGGTGGGGGATTGATGGGTATTCCTGGTATGTTAATCGGGGTGCCGGTTCTAGCTTCAATCTATAAGATTATCAAGATTGATGTCAAATACCGCGAGCAAGTCCGTCAAGCAGCAGGGAAACAAGATGTAGAGCTAAAAGTAAGCTTTTTAGAGAGTCTGCGTCACCCAGCGTTAATCGAAGAAGAGATTGATAAGACGTAACATCGTATAAAAATGCACAAACTTTTTCACATGCGACACATTCACAAGTGGAAAATGAGAAAAACGTTGATATAAAAGGAAAAGACGCCACTTAATTGTGAGCGTTTTTTTCATTTATCTAGGCTCAAAATCTATAAAAATACAAAAAATGTACAAAAACACCCGAATTTGTGAAAAAGCGAATTTGAAGTAAAAATGATTATTTTTAAGAAAATAACAAAAATTGCAATAATTAGACCGAAAACAAAGGGTCTTAATAAGTTTTTCACAAACTTTCCTTTAAAATTGCTTGCTATGGACTTTGTGAGCTTTTATAAATTATACAACTTTGGTTTGTCATCCAAAAAAAATGGTGTTATTCTGTGCTTGTAAATAAATGAGCAAATGATATGTACACCGAGGAGGAAACATTTAATGAAAGTTGTAGTAGTAGGAACTAACCATGCAGGTATCTCAGCAGCAAATACATTATTAGATTCAGATCAAGACGTAGAAGTTACATTAATAGACCGTAACTCAAACTTATCATACTTAGGTTGTGGGACCGCATTATGGGTAGGTCGTCAAATCGATAGCTACGAAGGGTTATTCTATACAAAAGCTGCAGATTTCGAAGCTAAAGGTGCTAAAGTATCTTTAGAAACTGAAGTAAAAGAAATCGACTTTGAAAATAAAGTTGTTTACGCAGAAACTAAATCAGGTGAAAAATTAGAAGAAAACTATGACAAATTAGTTTTAGCAACTGGATCTCTTCCAATCGCACCTAAATTACCAGGTAACGACTTAGAAGGATTACACTTCCTAAAATTATTCCAAGAAGGTCAAGAAGTAGACAAAGCCTTAGCAGCAGACGACGCTAACGTTGTATGTGTTATCGGTGCTGGTTACATCGGTGTTGAAATCGCTGAAGCAGCAGCTCGTCGCGGTAAAGAAGTACACATCTTCGACGCAGAAGAACATTCATTAATGAACTACTACGATGTAGACTTCGCAGTAGCAATGGACGAAAACTTACGCGCTAACGGCGTACACACTCACTTTGGTGAATTAGCTGAAGAATACTTAGGTGAAAACGGTAAAGTAACAGGTCTTAAAACAACTAACGGCGAA
>NZ_JBOEQF010000083.1:0-9302 GCF_050689315.1 Aerococcus sp. L_32 | reverse complement strand
TTTTTAGAAACTGAAAAAGAGGATTTGGAATCAGCTAGTTAATACATATATGAAAACCCAGATAGTTCTTATATATGTAAGTATTCAACAACAACAGAACCCGAATAGGTATGACTGTCGGCTTTTCTCTTGATTTGCAAAAGCAAAATGACTCCAAAATAATAGCAAGGATAAGCGCTGCTCATTAACGTTCGCCCTTGTCTTTATTATTTATAGCCATTTTTAATGCTTCTGCCGACGAAAAGTAATAATCACGTGTAAATATACTCGAAATGATTTAAAAGCTCTTAAAACGCAAATATGAGTTTCTGATAGCTGTTTAAATTACAAACTATCTAGATACATGTTAAGGTCTTCTAAAATTTTATGTTTAGGATGTTTTTTCATTTCACTATCAAATTTCTTAAAGTCCATATCCTTAGACTGTCCTGCTCCAAATTTACCAAAAATATTAGGATATTTTATACCATATGCTACATAAAGTATATCTTTTCTAGGACTCTTATCATGTAACAATTTAGCCATATTTATCAATCTAATTCTCTCTTTTTTTAAATTTTGATCATGTTCTTTTATACGCGCTTTTCTATTTTCTTCCCTTTCCTCTTCTATCCTCTCCCTTTCCTCCTTTATCCTCGTTTGTTCTTCATAATATCCCGATAGACTTTCATAATAATTTTCACCTATCATGTTATGCATTGTATTTAATATATCAAACGCCTCTTGAGGAACTAAAAAAGATTTTTTGTAACAATTTTTCTCCCATTCTCTATAAGGAATCATTTCATGAAGATACCACATTTCAATAGTTGGCATTAAATACATAGTAAGCCCTAAATAACCAAATTTCGAAGAAGTCTCTTTCGCAATCAAAACATGCAAAATAGAATGCTCGATTAAATCGCAATAAACTAATCGCTCTTTTTTCTGATATTCGAATGGAATTTTATATTTTCTTATAAAAACTGGATCTGATATTTTAAGCATTATATTTTCATCTATATGATGACAATATAAACCCTCAATTGTTCTCGAAATATTTCCTTTTCCAATACTTTTTATTTCTTTATTCATAAACCTTTTATATGATTTTTCTTTAAAATAATTATCTTGCGCTGAACCATACTTTTGAAGCAAAAAATCAACTGCTTCATCATAATTTTTCAATAACAAATCCTGATATTCTTTATAATTACCCATATACATCTACTCCTAATTTTAAATTCAATATAAATATTTAATGATAAACAACAACCCTCATTAATTTAACAAATAAAAAAAATAAAAATAGGGTGCACTTATACACGATAAAAAAATATCGTGTTTGTGCAAAAAAATGTGTGAAAAATCGCTCCGCAATTTTAAAAATTCGTTGCACTCATTTGAAAAAAAACAAAAATTCAAAAACAGGAGAAAATTGTAGCGGAAATAAAATGAGATTTAAGTGATTTTAAGGAAGAGCATAAAGAGATTCCGACGTCACCTGTTTTTTCGCTGTGCTCAAAAAGGTTGACGTGTCAGGCTGTGCCTGACGAATCTTAAATAAAAAAAGAGACGTCAAATTGGCAAAAAATGATGTTTTTTTAATCTTTAAAAAATTCTTCGTATCAACGGTTTTAGGACTTTTTAACTCTTATTTTTATTTATGCAATTATTTTTCTGGAAAATTATATAAAAGTACTTTAGGTTTTATCGATTATTTTCAAAAATAATACATGAAATTCCTTAAAATCGAGTATCTTAAAAAATCATTATCCTAAGTTCTATGATTGAAATTTTTATTGACTATACATAGATAAAGTTCTATCTTATACATAGACGCTTGTCTATGTATAAGTGCCAAATAAGGTATATAAGGAGCAGATAAAAGATGACAGAATTAGCATTATTTGAACCAGCAATGTGCTGTAGCACAGGTGTATGTGGCCCAGCAGTAAATGAAAATTTATTACAAATCACTTCAGTTATGAATGCTTTAGATACAGTAGAGGGATTTCAAGCTAAAAGATACAACTTATCTAACAATCCACAATCCTTTGTAGAGAACGAAAAAATAAGTCAACTATTGCAAGAAAAGGGCGCTGATGCGTTGCCAGCAACACTATTAAATGGTGAAATAGTTAAATTTGGAGGATACCCTTCAATCGAAGAAATAACGGCTTTTACAGGAGTTAGATTTGTCCCAATGGAATCAAATGACGGTGGCAGTTGCGGACCAAACTCAGGATGTTGTTAGGAGGATTTTAACTGATGAAAAATTATCAACCAGAACAATTAAATCTTACAAAATATCTTTTCTTTACTGGTAAAGGCGGAGTAGGAAAAACATCTACAGCTTGTGCTACGGCAGTTTCTTTAGCGGATAGTGGGAAGAACGTAATGTTAGTGAGTACGGATCCTGCTAGTAATTTACAAGATGTTTTTGAGAAAGAATTAACGAATAACGGCTTAGAAATTCCAGAAGTTAAGGGCTTAACAGTAGCGAACTTTGATCCAATTACTGCTGCACGTGACTATATGGAAAGCGTTGTTGGACCATATAGAGGGGTTTTACCTGAATCAGCTGTAGCCAACATGGAAGAACAATTATTAGGTTCTTGTACCGTTGAAATTGCGTCATTTAATGAATTTGCTGGCTTTTTAACGAATCCAGACGTTGAAGCTCGATATGATCACATTATTTTTGATACTGCTCCAACAGGACATACATTGAGAATGTTGCAACTGCCTTCTGCATGGAGTAACTTCTTGGATGAAAACACTACTGGTGTTTCATGTATGGGTCAGCTCTCTGGACTTGGAGATAAGCAAGAAATGTATAAACACGCAGTAAACACATTATCAGAGGGGACAAAAACAACCTTAATGTTAGTGACACGTCCACAAGACGGACCACTGGTAGAAGCGAATAGAGCTTCTGAAGAATTAAAAGAAATCGGTGTGTTAAATCAACAATTAATTATCAATGGTTTATTAGAAAGACCGACAGATAGCATTTCTCAAAAGATTTATGATGAACAACAATTAACGTTAAAAAATATGCCTGAAAATTTGAAACAATTTCCAACATTTATTGTTCCATTACGCTCATATAACGTAACAGGCGTTGAAAACTTGCGGTTACTCTTAACATCAGATCAAACAAATGTCGTTGTAAAAGCTCCAGAAGTAATGGATTACCCTAAGTTACAACACATTGTAGATGAATTAGATCGCACAAATAAAAAAGTTGTTTTCACTATGGGTAAAGGTGGCGTTGGTAAAACTACGATTGCTGCTACATTAGCAACAGGATTGGCAGCTAAAGGTAAAAAAGTTCATTTAGCAACAACAGATCCTGCCGCTCATTTGGAATTTGTTATCACTGAATCAGAGAACATTAGAATGAGTCATATTGACGAAAAAAAAGAATTACAGGACTATAAGGAAGAAGTTTTATCTAAAGCTCGTAAAACAATGTCTTCTGAGGAATTGGATTATGTTGAAGAAGATTTGCGCTCGCCTTGTACTCAAGAAATTGCCGTTTTTAGACGATTCGCAGAGATCGTCGCTACAGTTGATTGCGATGTAGTTGTCATAGACACAGCCCCAACTGGACACACGTTATTGTTATTAGATTCCTCTCAAAGCTATGCTAAAGAAGTGGAACGAACTTCTGGTGAAGTTCCTGAGTCCGTTCGTAGACTGTTGCCAGTCTTACAAGATCCAGAACAAACAGAAGTTGTCATGGTTACTTTACCTGAAAATACACCAGTATATGAATCTATGCGCCTTCAAGAAGATTTAGATCGTGCCAAGATTGCTCATACTTGGTGGGTAATAAATAATAGTATGTTAACGAGTGGTACAACGAATGACGTATTAAGAGCTCGTGCTCAAAGTGAAGTCTCTTGGATCAATACAGTAGCGGAACTGTCTAATAATCATTTTGCGGTAGTAGAGTGGCATTCTACTGAAGTAAAAGGAAAACCTATATCGCTCTTTTAAAATAATTTAGAGAAAGGAAGGGAGTAAAAGTGGATAAAATAACTCTTTATGAACCTCCGATGTGCTGTAGCACAGGTGTTTGTGGACCTTCTGTAGATAAAAATCTCATTCGCATAACAAGTCTCTTTCAACAAATACGTAAGATAAAAGGGAAACAATTAATTCGATATAATTTAAGTGCCAACCCTAATGCATTCGTTCGAAATCAAGCTGTAACGAAGTTAATCCAAGAAAAAGGGATTGACTGCTTGCCTGTAACGGTATTGAATGACGAAACAATCGTTAAGATTAAGGATTACCCAACAAATAAAGAACTATCAGATTGGCTAAAATTACGCTTGGAAGAAGCAGAAGTTTCACTGTAGTGAGTAGAAAGGAGAATGTAAATGACATACGAAGAATATGCAAAAGTTGCCAAAGCGCTCTCAGAACCAAAACGCGTAAAAATACTGGATATGTTGTCATGCGGAGAAATGTGTGCGTGTGATATTTTAGATCACTTTGATTTTACTCAACCTACTTTGTCTCACCATATTAAAATATTAGTAGAAGCTAGTTTAGTTATAGCCGAAAAAAGTGGGACATGGCAATATTACTCAATTAATGAGCAAGTAGCCCAACAATATATTCAAGAAAGCATCCATTTATTAACACATTCATCTGAATGTATTTGTGAGACTGAAGGCATTCAAAAAGATGCAAAAAGTTGAGCTTCATTTGTTTTTCATTAAAAGATTAAATACTATTATTATTGGAGGAAAATCATGAAAGAAACAGATTTAAAAGAAAAAGTATCGAATAAAGAAAATGGGATTGGGCTTTGGGAACGTTATTTAAGTTTATGGGTTGCTCTATCAATGATTATAGGTGTAGCGCTAGGGAAATTTGTTCCTGCAATCCCTGAATTTTTAAGTCAATTTGAGTATTATAATGTATCAATTCCAACAGCTATTTTAGTTTGGTTAATGATTTTTCCAATGATGTTAAAAATTGATTTTAGTAGTATTGTAAATGCAACAAAAAAGCCAAAAGGATTAATATTAACTACAGTAGTAAACTGGCTAATTAAACCATTTACCATGTATGCAATTTCTGCCTTTTTCTTTTTGGTGGTATTTAAACCATTTTTAAGTCCCGAACTAGCCAATGAGTACATAGCTGGTGCGATTCTTTTAGGGGCAGCACCTTGTACAGCTATGGTATTTGTATGGAGTGAACTAACCAAAGGTGATCCAGCATACACCTTATTACAAGTATCTATAAATGATATTATTATTCTCTTTTTATATGCTCCAATTGTGGCACTTTTATTGGGCATTGGTAACGTATCTGTCCCTATCAATACACTTTTACTCTCCATTTTTGTCTTTATTGTGATTCCTTTAGTTCTAGGAATTGTTGTCAGAAAAAAAATCGTCAAGCAAAAAGGTGAACATTATTTTGAAAAAGATTTCGTGAATAAATTTGATGGTACAACACGAATTGGATTATTACTAACTTTAGTTATTATCTTTTCTTTCCAAGGCGAACGGATTCTAAGTAATCCATTTCATATTTTATTAATTGCTATTCCATTAATTGTTCAAAATATAGCAATATTTTTCCTTGGTTATGGTGGTGCTAAAGCTTGTAAATTGCCTTTTTCAATAGCAGCACCTGCAGCTATGGTTGGAACAAGTAACTTTTTTGAACTTGCTGTAGCTGTCTCAATTGCATTATTTGGATTAAATTCTGGTGCAACTTTAGCAACCGTTGTAGGTGTTTTAATAGAGGTTCCTACTATGTTGCTATTAGTCAAATTTTCAAATAAAACAAAACATTGGTTCGACGGATATGAATATTAAGCATTGTTTGAATTAAATGAAAAGAGGCGAAAAAAATGAAAATTGTCGTTATTGGATCTGTCGCTGCTGGAACATCTGTAGCAGCTAAAGCTAGACGAAACACTGAGGAAGCTGAAATTGTCGTTTACGATCAAGGAAAAGATATTTCTTATTCTGTTTGCGGTATTCCTTATCAAATCGGTGGAGAAGTTGAAGAATTAAGTGAATTAACACCTAGAAATGCAGAATGGTTTAAAAAAAGATACAACGTTTCAATCTTCACAGAACATAAAGTAACGAAAGTTGATCAATCTAATAAACAATTAGAAGTTACGGATCTTATTTCTGGAGAAAAGAAACTAGAAAATTACGATGTATTAGTCTTTGCAACTGGGGCTTCTCCATTCACTCCACCTCCATTTAATCAAAAAGAGTATGATAATGTGTTCCAAGTTCGCAATATCCAAGACGCACGAGATATAGGTTCCTATTCAGCTAAACAACCTAAAAAAGCATTGATTATTGGTGCTGGATTTATTGGTTTAGAAATGACAGAACAATTAATCCATAAAGGATTAGAAGTAACAATCGTTCAATTAGAAGATCAAGTTATGCCGCCTATGGACGCTGATATGACTTTCCGTGTAGAAGAACACATGCGTGAAAAAGGAGTCAACCTCATTCTGAACGATACCGTCAAAACAATTGAAGGAGAAACGTCAGTAGAGAGAGTCGTTACTACAAATGGCGTTACGATTGATACTGATATCGTTATCTTGTCTGCAGGTGTACGCCCGAATACTGAATTAGCTAAAGAAATGGGCGTAGAACTTGGAGCTTCAAGAGCAATTGCGGTGAATAAGAAAATGCAAACCAATCTTCCAGATATTTACGCAGTTGGAGACGTTGCCGAGAGCTTCTCTATTATCACTGGAAAACCCATCTATCGTCCATTAGGCTCAACAGCGAATAAAATGGGGCGGATTGCTGGAGACGTTATTACTGGTGGAGATTTAGAGCACAGAGGTGTCTTAGGAACAGGGATTTTCAGAATCTTTGACCTACATGTTGGCCAAACAGGATTAACCGAAAAAGAAGCAAAAAAAGAAGGTTATGAAGTTGAAGTTTTGTATAATATCAAACCAGATCATGCTCAGTATCTTGGTGGAAAAGAATTAACGATCAAAGCATTAGCGGATAAAGAAACTGGTCGCATTTTAGGCGCACAAGCTATTGGTCAAGGTGGCGTAGATAAACGAATCGACGTAATCGCAACAGCCATAACCTTTAAAGCAAAAGCAGAAGATTTATTCCATTTAGATTTAGCCTACGCACCACCTTTTGCGACAACGAAAGATCCTATATTATACACCGGTATGGCGTTAGATAATGCATTGAAACGTAACCCATTGTTAACACCCGCTGAATTAATCAGTCGTCAAACTAGTGGAGAAACATTACAAATTATTGATACCCGTTCTAAAAAAGATTTTGAAAAATCACATGTCAAAGGAGCCATTCATATTCCTTTGGCTGAACTGAGAGAAAGAAATGCAGAATTAGACAAAGATTTAGTAACAGTCACTTATTGTAATAAAGGTGTATCTGGAAATGCCGCTCAAAATATTTTATTAAATTACGGATTTACAAATGTTTATAATTTATCAGGAGGAAATAAGAATTATCAACTCAGAGTGAAAATGGAAACAAATAATGATTAAGAGTAATGCTTTTATGAAGATAATGGCAAGGTTTATTGGTACTATTGGGGCAATTCTATTTGCCAAATTTTTAGGAATGACAATTAATATAGGCTTCATCATTTTTGTCCTAATTCTAATCGTTATTCTCTTCAGGAAAGATTATAAAGAAGAGATTAATAACTAACTATATAACACTACGAAAAAAAGCCCCTGTTCATTATGGGGTTTTTTTCGTAGTTAGACGCTATATGTTTTGAAAAGTGACACACAACTAAAGTATATCTCTACGTATGTTGATCTTAGAGGTTCTGTTGCAAAGTTTTAAATAAAGAATAAAATCCCTTACGGTATCTATGATTTAAGCTGGGATTCCCAATAATACCTTGATTTCAGTACAGACCAAAAACCCGAAGAGAGTGCCTTCTTTTCGGGTTTTCTTATATAATTCTCGAATGGCTTCCATGCCTTTAATCGTGGTAGAGGCAGTGCGTAAACTTCGATAGAATTTATTGCGTCTCTTTACTGGACGATGGTCTTGTTCAATCAAATTATTCAGGTATTTAATGGTATGATGTTCTGTCCCTTGATAAAAGCCGCCGTATTCTTTTAGTTTATTAAAGGCACTTGTAATAGAGGGGCCTCTACAGTTTGATGTTAGGATTCAAAAAATATAAGAAAAGCCCCATTTAAGGGGCTTTTTTATCTATAAAATAAAGTTCAGAAAAGTCTCAATCGTGCCACTTTCATACATGATGTATAGTCCAAGTGGAATGAATACTAAGGGCACAATGATTCGCTGGTATTTTTCAATTGTCTCGGATATTAACGGAATAGAAGATAGCACCCGACTAAGCTCGCAAAAGATAATTATGCCGATTGCAAACACAAGCAACGCCACGAGGGTCTGTGACCAATCTAACGAAGCAAAATAAGGTATATAGATACCTAAATTATCTCCGCCAGACGCAATTGTCAGCAATGTAACTGTCCAAAACAGTTGATTTGCCTTGCTTTGTTCTAATCTTTCAATAATTTCTTCCTCTTCTTCTTCCTCACCTTCTCCAACAATTGCAAAGCGAATCCCTAAATAGATAGGGATTAAACCAAGCAATCCAACCATCCATGGTTCAGGCACGAAATTGACGACATAAGCAGCAACTAAACTCGCCCCTACAAGTAAGCCAGTGCCTAGATACTGCCCCGCATAAATATGCCATTTCTGTTTATTCTGTGATAGCTGTGCAAATAAAATAATTAAAATAATTAAATAATCGATACTGGTGGAAATATAAACACCAATAGCAGATATGATTGTCTGTCCCATAAAAAAACCTCCTGTATTAGTCAGTAATAAATCAGCAAATTTTAAGAGAACACAGACACATTAATTTAGCTATCCCTAATGGGTAATGTCGAACGTAGGAAAGCATTTTACTCCTCCTCAAAACATAGTTACAAAGTAATTTCTAACTGGAATTCGGTAACTACTTCCATGTAAAGTATAACTCATTATACTTTGCAAGCGAAGTGTGGGCTCGCCGAGGGGTCTTGCAGACGGCTATTCGGCTCTTTTTAGCCGAGTATCAGCGCACCCTTATGGTGCAATTAGCTGATACTTTGTTTGATGATTTGCTGCCCTACCAAAATGGTAGGTGTGCAAACATCTGAATTTAATAGAGAAGCCTGGCGTCTATAAAGAAATACTTTTCTTGATGCGCGTCAATTTTTTTGAGGTAGGGGGCCTTTATACTAAATTCAGTAAAGGAAAAGGAGGAATCAAAGGAAGCTG
>NZ_JBOEQF010000082.1:0-9511 GCF_050689315.1 Aerococcus sp. L_32 | reverse complement strand
ACGGAATAGGCCGACACCTGAGCATGGTGCGTCGACTAGAATCTTATCAAAGCTTGTCGGTTCGCTGCCATTTTCTCCAAAACGGTCTAACAAGGCAGTTGCATCTTGATGGAGAATTTCCACGTGGTCAGCTACCTGCATCCGGTCCACATTTTCTTGAATTAAAGGCAATTTATTTTCTGCTATATCACAGGCAATCACATGCCCAGTTCGGCCAACTGCTTCAGCGATTTGCACAGTTTTTCCACCCGGTGCGGCACAAGCGTCAAGAACCGTTTCCCCTGATTTCGGGTTTAAAGCCTCTACAGCTAGAAGTGCTGATTCATCTTGAATGGTAATTTCCCCGTTCATAAATAAGGATGAATGGGCTGGATTCCCCTTAGTTACCCGTAAGGCAAATGGTGACAAAGGACTAGGCGCTACTGTAAAACCTTCTGCTTCTAATATCTCTTGATATTCAGCCATTTTTTCTGTGTTTAGGTTATTAAATTTATTGTTGGCCCGGACGGTAATGAAAGGCGTTTGATTGAGTGAATTAGCCAATTTTTCGGCTTCGTCTAAGCCAAAACGGTCCACAAAATAATCGACCCATACAGGCGGTAATGAGGCCTCCAGGGTTAACCTCTCTCTTGGATCTTCTTTGGTTTGGATAAAATCGGCCATTGTTTCATAACGACGGGTGAAATTCCGTAAGACCCCATTCGCAAATTTAGCTAACGTTTGGTTACCACGTTTGCGGACGATCCGTACCGCTTCGTCAACAACCGCATAATTTGGAATATTATCTAAATAATACATTTGGTAGGCCGAAACAATGAGTAAAGACCAAACCCATGATTTGACTTTATTGGGTTTAGCTACAAAATCACGGACAAAGGCATCCAATGTATAGTAGTTTTGCACAGACCCATAAACCAAGTTGGTATAGAGGTTACGGTCTGCTTCAGCCACAGCTTCTTCAGTTAACACTCGGTTTACTTCTTGGTTGATGAATTGGTTATGGCGGATGATTTGGTTGACCGATTCCATGGCTTGGAAACGTGCAGACAATTTTAAAGGCGTTTGATAACCACCACTATGGCCGCCGTTACGGGCATTTGACCCTGGTTCTACTTGATTATTCTCCATCTACATCGTCCTCCACGTGGTCAAAGCTATCGCCGACCACTAAGTTGCCAGCCCCACCATTAATAAAGGCTGCAACGTCCATTCGTTTCTTACCAGCTGGTTGTAATTGTTCAATAGCTAGAACAGTTTTGTTGCCTGTTGCTACCCATAATTGAGCCGGTTTCTTTTGAATTTTAATAATTGTACCCGGTTTTTCGTCAGCCGTTTCTCCTGTAACTGGTGCCACCTGCCAAATTTTCCACCGCTGTCCGTCCACTTTTGTATGGGCTACTGGCCAAGCATTAAAGGCCCGGACTTGGTTGTCAATTTGTTGTGCTTCTTTACGCCAATCAATTTGTTCTTGTTGGCTGGTAATATTTGGGGAAAAGGTCGCCTCTTCCTCAATTTGCGCTGTCGGTGTAATTTCGCCCGCAAATAATTTAGGCAAGGTGTCCATCAATAAGTCAGTCCCTGCAGTCGATAATTTATCGAACATAGTGGCAACGGTATCGTCACTTTCAATTGGGACGACCACTTGGGTTAAAATGTCCCCTGCATCCATTTTCTTGACCATCCGCATGATGGTAACGCCTGTTTCCTTGTCTCCGTTCCAAATAGCGTAATGTACTGGTGCACCCCCACGATATTTTGGCAGTAATGACGCGTGGACGTTGACTGCCCCGTATTTTGGCGCCTCTAATATGCTCGTCGGTAAGAATTGACCAAAGGCTGCAGTGACGATTAAATCGATGTCCTCAGCTAATAAGTCTTTGATTTCTTGGTCCCGGCCGATTTTTTCCGGTTGGTAAACTGGAATGTCGTGTTTTAAAGCTGCTTCTTTCACTGGTGACGGCGTTAATTTCCGCTTGCGCCCTACTGGACGGTCTGGTTGGGTCACGACTGCAACCACTTCGTACTGGTCATCTTGTGCAACTAATGCGTCTAATATATTCACTGAAAATGCGGGTGTCCCCATAAATACAATTTTTTTCAAATGTGTCTCCTTTAAATAAATCCTGTGCTTTCTTCCTATTATACCATTTTTTCAATCTGAGATTTTCGCTGATCAGTGTCAGATTTAGCTTGAAATGACGAACCCTTTTTACATGAAAGATTGTGGGTCTACATCAATGGATACGTAAATTTTGTCTTTAGACCAATCTTGCGCCTTATCTTGAATTTCTTGTAAAACAGCTTGGATGTTCTGGTTGCCTCGGTGCTGGTATAAGAGTTGGTAATAGTATTGATTATTAATTCTTGAAATGGTCGACTGAGCAGGACCAATCACCTTAGTTGCTTGAATATCGGCCTGCTGTAAAATTGCCGCCACCTTAGCGGCTGTTACCTGAGTTGTATGGTCGTCAAAATTGGAAATGGTAAAGCGGACAGTATAATAATAAGGTGAATACTGGTTGAGCTTCCTGTACTGCATTTCGGTTTGATAGAAACGGTCATAATCATGATCTTTAGCCAAGGTTAAGGCATAGTGGTCAGGATTATATGTTTGAATCAAGACTTGCCCGTCTAGGTCTCCGCGGCCTGCCCGTCCTGACATCTGAGTCAAGAGCTGGAAAGTCCGTTCAGCTGCCCTAAAATCAGGTAGGTATAAGGTCGTATCTGCATTGATAATCCCTACTAAAGTGATATTTGGAAAATCAAGCCCCTTTGCAATCATCTGGGTACCTAGTAAAATATCTGCTTTTTTATCAGCAATTTGCTTTAATATCCGCTCATGACTCCCTTTACGCCGGGTGGTATCCATATCCATCCGAGCCACAGTTTTATTCGGGAATAGCTCATTAATTTCTTGTTCCACCTTTTCTGTCCCCGTACCAAATTCCCGTAAGTGCGTTTGACCACAATCTGGACAACGTTGCGGTCTGGCCTCGTTATAGCCACAATAGTGACACTGCAACTGCTTGTCGTGATAGTGGTAAGTCAGTGATACATCACAATTTGGACATTGGAAGGTATAACCGCAGTCTCGGCATTGCATGAAATTGGCGAAACCACGCCGGTTTAACATCAAAGCAACCTGTTCACCACGGTCCATTGTGGCCTGCATTTGGTCACGTAATTGCCGTGAGAATTGATAGTAATTTTTATGTTTAAATTCTTCACGCATATCAATCATTTCAACAGGCGGTAGTGGCTTTTGATTTGACCGTTCGGGCATTTCAAGTAGTTGATAAACCCCATTTTGGGCTCGTGCTCTAGATTCTAGACTAGGAGTTGCTGACCCTAGAATAACTGGCGAATAATGATAAGTTGCCCGCCATTTGGCCACTTCCCTTGCATGATAGCGAGGATTATCTGACTGTTTGTAGGTAGCTTCATGTTCTTCATCCAAAATAATCAGGCCAATATTTTTTAATGGTGCAAATATAGATGACCGGGCCCCAACAGCGATTTTAGCTTGGCCATTTTTTAATTTGCGCCACTCATCAAAGTGTTCCCCTGTTGATAATTGACTATGCAAAACCGCTACTTGGTTCCCAAAGCGACTTTTCAACCGGTTAACCATTTGCGGGGTTAAGGAAATTTCTGGTACCAGTAAAATAGCCTCTTTATCTTTATCTAAGGCTTCTTGAATCAGTTGCAGGTAAACCTCAGTCTTCCCTGACCCTGTTACCCCTTGCAGTAAGAAGACCCGGTCTTCTTGGTTATCCATGGCTTCTTTTACAGCATTAAAGGCAGCTTCTTGTTGGGCTTGTAAGGATAACTTTTCTGATTTTTCAATGGCAATATCTGCATAGGGATCACGGTTAACTTGTTGGTCGTAAAGTTTTAACCAACCTTTTTCTGCCCCTGATTTAAGCGTAGCTGTGTGCAAGTCAAATTCATCTCTTAGGTATTTAGCAGGTACTTTCTTACCGTCCAGCTCCATTAACACTTCCACTAAGGCAAGTTGCTTGTTAGCTGTTTTTCGAATGTTGGTGGCTTCTTCCTCTAGTTGGTCAAAGTCCATCAGTGGTTGCACCCATTTTTCCGTTTTATAGCGTTTACGGTCTTCTACCCGATAGTCTATGGACAGGTGACCTTTGTTTTTAAGGGCAATCAGCTCGGTGAGGATACCTCTTTTCTCGGCATCAGACCAGGCGATTTCACTAAGGTCATCGAAGTAATGGTTATGGTCAAGATAAGCAATTTCAGGGGTCGGCAAGAAGAATTTTTCATAATTTACCTTGAGCAAGTTAGGCAGCATGGTATGGTAGGCTTCAACTAAGAAACAAAAGTTCTGCTTGGCCATATCCTTACCCAATTGCAACATTTCCGCGTTTAATACTGGCTCGTCATCTAAAAGTGCAGTAATCGGCTTCAATTCACCTTCAAAATCGGCGGTAGCTTTAGCTGGTGAAATGACATAACCCAAGAGGTTACGACTGCCAAATGGGACTTGTACCCGCATGCCTGGTTGAATAATATTCACCATTTCTTCTGGGATTTGGTATTCAAAAGGATGGTCCGTCTGCATGGTGGGGACGTCCACGATCACTTCTATCACATTTGCCTCAACCATTCCAGTCGCCTCCTTCATCGTATTCATCTACCTATTGTATAGTAATTGGTTGGAATTTAACATTAATTGCCTGTGGCATACAATTTTGCTGTTGTTTTTCATTTTTCGTTCGTTATTTTATTATATACACGAGATAATTCTAATTAATTTGAAATATTATAGTTTATTTACGAACAATTTAATTTAATTATATTTACTTGTTCGTTAGTTTGTCTTAAAATGAGAAAGAAGGAATTACTTTTATTTAAAGGGAGCAAAAAATGATTGGATTAGAAAAAGCAATTTTAGGGACATACTTTCATACACCAGCACATGGTCAGCTAGCCTACCAAGAAGATGCACTCATTACCATTAATCAAGATGGTGTAATCGATAGAGTTGTACCGGCTGATGACGGTGATTACCTACCCCTCATTCAACTATTTGAAGAACGTGGCACTTTAATTCGACTATCAGATGGTCAATACTTATTACCAGGTTTCATTGATACCCACATTCATGCCCCACAATGGCCTCAAGCAGGGATTGCTTTAGACGCCCCCTTGGATGTTTGGTTAAATGAACACACTTTTCCATTAGAGGCTAAATATCAAGACGTTGACTTCGCGAAAGAAGTTTACGCAGACTTAGTAGCAACCTTACTCGCTCGTGGCACCACTACTGCCCTTTATTTCGGGACTATTCACAAAGAATCGTCATTTGAATTGGTTAAGATTGCTGCAGAAAAAGGTCAACGCGCCTTAGTTGGTAAAGTAGTTATGGATGACCCACAAGGTAACCCTGACTTTTACCGGGATGCGTCAACTGAGATTGCCCTACAAGAAACTGAAGAATTTATCCAAGAAGTGCGCGCCTTTGGTAAGGACGTCATTCAAGGCGTCTACCCTGTTGTCATGCCCCGCTTTGCTCCCTCTTGTACTGATGAGGCCTTAGCTGGTTTAGGTGCACTAGCTCAAAAATACGACATCCACGTCCACACCCATTGTAGTGAAGGGCAATGGGAACATGATTTTACTTATAAACGCTTCGGTAAAACTGACACAGAAGCGCTTAGAGACTTTGGTTTATTCGGTAAAAAATCAGTTATGGCCCACTCTAACTTTATCAATGACGATGATGCTGCGATTTTTGCAGAAAACCAAACAGCGGTTGCCCACTGCCCTATTTCTAACGTTTATTTTGCTAATAGTATTATTCCCATTAAACACCTAAAAGAATTAGACGTACAAGTTGGCTTAGGAACAGATATTTCCGGTGGTTTCTCACCGTCTCTATATGACGGAATTAAACAAGCTGTGATGAGCTCACGTCAATTAGAAGACGGTGTTGATACCCGGTTACCGCAAGCCAAACGCGGTGTGCCAGATGCTCGCATTTCTGTTGTAGAAGCCTTTTCGCTCGCTACACTTGGTGGTGGTGAAGCCCTTGACTTACCAATTGGTTTAATCAAAGAAGGTTATACGGCTGATTTCCAAGTTATTGATACAAAAGCTAAGGAAAATCGTATCCAAGGATTTGGTGTCTTTGAAGACCTAGGACAAATTTTTGAAAAGATCCTATACTTAGCTAACCAAGCTAATATCCAACAAGTATACGTTCAAGGTAAATTAGTATGTGAAAGATAATAGTCAATTAATAATGAGAGGTGTGCCCATTCTATTGGTCATACTTCTTTTTTCGTATGTTTCATAAGCTTAGCCCCTTCCTATATCTAGATTAAATAAGAAAAAACCAAGCAACGGAAAGCTACTTGGCTTAATAAAGTTTATATTTTTTTAATGCTGATCATTAGCTTTGGGATAATGAATCTGGATCAATCACTAAGTCATTAGAAGCGATTTCTTCTAAGGCTTGACCTACAAATTTAGGTGATTGGTATTCAGTTAACATTGGGTTCTTCTCAACTTGTAGTTCAGTTGCGCGTTTTGCAGCAATTGATACTAATGAGTATTTTGAGTCGATACGGTCTAATAATTTGTCAATTGATGGATAGATAATCATTATGATTCGTCGCCTTC
The DNA here is from genome assembly GCF_050689315.1 of Aerococcus sp. L_32. NCBI lineage: Bacteria > Bacillati > Bacillota > Bacilli > Lactobacillales > Aerococcaceae > Aerococcus > Aerococcus sp. L_32. The sequence goes on along the minus strand of NZ_JBOEQF010000082.1, from coordinate 2,866 downwards.
CTTTAAGTAATTTTCTACAATATCGTCGATAAAACGGTCTGTCTTTAAATGCTCAGCATTTATGATGGTTTGAATTCGTTCAACTGCTGAGTCTACATTGTCATTTTCTACAACATAATCATATTGAGTGACTAATTGTAACTCTTCCCGCGCTTGATTCATCCGTTTTTCAATCACATCCGGCGCATCAGTCCCCCGGTTCACTATTCTAGATTCTAACTCATGCATAGTCGGTGGTGCAAGAAAAATGAATACACCCTCGGGCATACGTCGCTTCACCTGTAAGGCACCTTGAACCTCTATTTCAAGAAAAACATCCTTACCTTGGTCAGTCATTTCTTCAACGTATTGAAGGGGTGTTCCATAGTAATTACCTACATACTCAGCATACTCCAATAAACGTTCGTCTTCAATCATACCTTCGAATTGATCGCGCGATACGAAGAAGTAGTCTTTACCATCTTCTTCACCTGGACGCGGTTGTCGGGTTGTTGCAGAAACGGAATAATAAAACTGATCATGATTCGTATCAGTCTCAAACAGCGCTTGACGCACTGTTCCTTTCCCCACACCAGAGGGACCGGATAATACAACTAATAGTCCTTTCGATTTCATAGAACACCTTTCACCCTTCACATTTTTATATAGCATTAATAGTACCACAAATTTTACTATTTTTCTCAAAGACCTGAAGATTTTCTTTAATGTTCGGATTAATTTTCAATTAGAATCATACCATATTTAACCCTTTAAGTAAAAAGTGAACGGATGTTCGAAAAAAGACTTGCATACCGAACGCACGTTCTTTATAATATAAATTGTAAAGCGAACAAACGTTTGCTAAATCAAGTTACGTCAATGCGTATCCATCGTTCTAACCACTGTTCAATATAAGGAGGCTTATCATGCAAAACCCATTATCTTATCAATCAATCCGTAGTTTATTCACCCCAGTTGATCCAATGTTGCTTGAAGCTGAACAATCTAGCCAGTCAAATATCCTTTCTTTCAATAGTGAAGAGCGCAACGCGAAAAAGGAAAACAACATATTGACAACTATTATGCCAATCAAAGACATTATCAAACACATTAACTATTCAAACGAATTAGGTGACCCCCTATATATTACCGTTACCCGTCAAATCGGTTCTATGAACACCAAAGATATTTTATTTGGTATCTTCCGGTCAAAATATACGGATAAAGACATTGTCCTATTTGAGGACGTTGATAACGATGTGATGCGGATTATTAAAGTAGATGAAATCATGGCTGTTCGTTCTGTTTATGATAATTAAATTAAGCATCGTTATCACTACCAATTCCATCACACCGCAAAAACCAGCTAATCAGATAGCTGGTTTTTTTCTTGTGCCTATTATAAGACTGGTGAGAACAATCTTGAGAACCCTTGACGGAATTTCTTCCATTTTGTTTGGTTTTCAAAATGATTGATATCTACTTGAGTCGATTCTTTCAAGTCGTTTTTGAAGATTTCCTCTAGTTGGGCAGCGACTTTGCGGTCGTAAACAAAGGCATTGATTTCAAAATTCAAAGCAAAGCTTCGGATATCAAAGTTTGCTGTACCAACGCTCGCTATATGACCATCAACGCACAATGTTTTGGCATGTAAAAAACCATCATCACGATACTTGTGGACATGTACTCCAGACTTTAATAAGGATTTTACGTAATACTCGGTAGCGCGATACACTAATGGGTGGTCAGGTTTTGACGGAATCATGATATGTACTTCCACACCTGATAAGGCTGCCATCTCGAATGCCTCAAAGACGGCTTCGTCTGGAATAAAGTAAGGTGTTTGAAGATAAATATATTCTTCAGCAATATTGATCATTTGTAGGTAACCCATTTTAATTTGGTCAGATTCTTCGTCTGGTCCTGATGAGACAATCTGCATGGCTGTTTCACCATTTACTTCTGGGTCTGGAAAGTATTCATGGTCAAAATCACTTGGTTTAGCTTTCTTAGAAGCAAACCAGTCTACCATGAAACGACTTTGTAAGGTTTTGACAGCATCACCTGTAATCCGAAAATGGGTATCACGCCAATAACCTAAAGGCCCTTTACCAATATATTCTTTAGCTACATTAAAGCCTCCTACATAACCGACTAAACCGTCAATTACCACAATTTTACGGTGGTTACGCCAATTTAGGCGGAAGTTAAAAATAAAGAAGGGACTTTTTGAGAAGAAACTTTCAAACTGTACCCCTGCTTCTGCCATGCGTTTGACTGATTTCTTACTTAGCAAACGACTGCCCACAGCATCTGCCATCAGTTTCACTTCTAAACCTGCTTCAGCTCGGTCAACTAAAGCATCTACTACCCGCATACCCACTACATCATCAGTAAAGATGTAGTATTGGACATGCACAGAATCATTTGCAGCATAGATATCCGAAACTAGTCGGTCCATTTTTTCTTGGCCCGAAATAAAGATTTCGACATGATTGTTTTCAGTTAAGATGGAATAGTCACTTTTAAACAAGAGACGCATCATTTTTTGAATACCACGCGGATAATGGTCAACATTTTTCTGTTTACCATCTTTATTTAAATACTTTTCTTTTAGACCATTTAAACCATAAATTTCTTGGTTACGAATCCTAAAGATATTTTGGTCGGAAATCTTTCGACCCACAAAATAATAAATAATAAAACCAATACCTGGTAATAATATTAACACCAATAACCAAGCCCAAATAGTCGCCACAGGTCGATCTTGTCTAAGGACGGTAATAACTGCGGCGATGGTATTTAACACTAAAAGAATTAAAATCCCATAAAATATGTATAAACCCATGTTTTCCCCTTTTTAAAGTAAAAGAGCAAACAAGTTGGC
>NZ_JBOEQF010000081.1:0-9513 GCF_050689315.1 Aerococcus sp. L_32 | reverse complement strand
GCGGAATAGGCCCACACCTGAACATGGTGCGTCGACTAAAATCTTATCAAAGCTTGTCGGTTCGCTACCATTTTCCCCAAAACGGTCTAACAAGGCAGTCGCGTCTTGATGAAGAATTTCCACGTGGTCAGCTACCTGCATCCGGTCCACATTTTCTTGAATTAAAGGCAATTTATTTTCTGCTATATCACAGGCAATGACATGCCCGGTTCGGCCAACTGCTTCAGCGATTTGCACAGTTTTTCCACCCGGTGCGGCACATGCATCTAGGACGGTTTCGCCTGGTTTCGGGTTCAAAGCTTCTACAGCTAGAAGTGCTGATTCATCTTGGATGGTAATTTCTCCGTTGATGAATAAAGATGAATGAGCTGGATTCCCCTTAGTTACCCGTAAGGCATATGGTGACAAAGGACTAGGCGCTACTGTAAAACCTTCTGCTTCTAATATCTCTTGATATTCGGTCATTTTTTCTGTGTTTAGGTTATTAAATTTATTGTTGGCCCGAACGGTAATAAAAGGCGTTTGATTGAGTGAATTAGCCAATTTTTCGGCTTCGTCAAAACCAAAACGGTCCACAAAATAATCTACCCATACAGGCGGTAATGAGGCCTCTAGGGTTAACTTCTCTCTTGGATCTTCTTTGGTTTGGATAAAATCGGCCATTGTTTCATAACGTCTGGTGAAATTCCGTAAGACCCCGTTAGCGAATTTAGCCAAGGTCTGATTGCCTCGTTTGCGGACAATTCTAACTGCTTCATCAACAACTGCATAATTTGGGATATTGTCTAAATAATACATTTGGTAGGCCGAAACAATGAGTAAAGACCAGACCCATGATTTCACTTTATTGGGCTTGGCTACAAAATCACGGACAAAAGCGTCCAATGTATAGTAGTTTTGAACAGACCCATAAACCAGGTTAGTATAGAGGTTACGGTCTGCTTCGGCCACAGCTTCTTCAGTTAACACCCGGTTAACTTCTTGGTTGATGAAGTGGTTGTGGCGGATAATTTGATTAACTGACTCCATCGCTTGAAAACGAGCAGATAATTTTAGAGGTGTTTGATAGCCCCCACTATGGCCGCCATTTCGAGCATTTGACCCTGGTTCTACTTGATTATTCTCCATCTACATCGTCCTCCACTTGGTCAAAGCTATCGCCGACCGCTAAGTTACCAGCCCCACCGTTAATGAAGGCTGCAACGTCCATTTTTTTCTTACCTGCTGGTTGTAATTGTTCAATAGCTAGAACGGTTTTATTCCCTGTTGCCACCCATAATTGAGCCGGTTTCTTTTGAATTTTGACAATTGTGCCTGGTTTTTCGTCAGTCGATTCTTCTTTGACTGGTGCTACCTGCCAAATTTTCCACCGTTGCCCGTCCACTTTTGTATGGGCTACTGGCCAAGAATTAAAGGCCCGGACTTGGTTGTCAATTTGCTGCGCTTCTTTACGCCAATCAATTTGTTCCTGTTGGCCAGTAATATTTGGGGAAAATGTCGCTTCTTCCTCAACTTGGGCTTGCGGTTCAATTTCACCGGCAAATAATTTCGGTAATGTTTCTATCAATAGGTCCGTCCCTGCAACCGATAATTTATCGAACATAGTCGCAACGGTATCGTCACTTTCAATTGGGACGACCACTTGGGTTAAGATATCCCCTGCGTCCATTTTTTTCACCATCCGCATGATGGTCACGCCTGTTTCCTTGTCACCATTCCAAATGGCATAGTGCACAGGCGCGCCCCCGCGGTATTTCGGTAGTAATGACGCGTGGACGTTGACTGCCCCTTCTTTTGGCGCCTCTAATATGCTCGTCGGTAAGAATTGACCAAAGGCTGCAGTGATGATTAAATCGATGTCCTCAGCTAATAAGTCTTTGATTTCTTGGTCCCGGCCGATTTTTTCCGGTTGGTAAACTGGAATATCGTGTTTTAAAGCCGCTTCTTTCACTGGTGATGGTGTTAATTTCCGTTTGCGCCCTACTGGACGGTCTGGTTGCGTCACAACCGCAATCACTTCATATTCGTCACTTTTTTCGACTAGTGCTTCTAATATATTCACTGAAAATGCGGGTGTCCCCATAAATACAATTCTTTTCAAATGTGTCTCCTTTAAATAAATCCTGTGCTTTCTTCCTATTATACCATTATTTCAATCTGAGATTTACTCCGATCAGTGTCAGATTTAGCTTGAAATTACTAGCCCTTTTTACATGAAGGATTGTGGGTCTACGTCAATGGATACGTAAATTTTGTCTTTTGACCAATCTTGGGCTTTTTCTTGAATTTCTTGTAAAACAGCTTGGATAGCCTGGTTGCCTCGGTGCTGGTACAAGAGTTGGTAATAGTATTGATTATTAATTCTTGATATGGTCGACTGAGCGGGACCAATCACCTTAGTTGCTTGAATATCGGCCCGCTGTAAAATTGCAGCCACCTTAGCAGCCGTTGCTTGCGTTGTATGATCGTCAAAATTAGAAATGGTAAACCGAACGGTAAAATAATACGGCGAATACTGGTTAAGTTTCCGGTATTGCATTTCGGTTTGATAGAAACGGTCATAATCATGATTTTTAGCCAAGGTTAAGGCATAATGGTCAGGATTATAAGTTTGAATCAAGACTTGCCCGTCCAGATCCCCGCGGCCTGCCCGTCCTGACATCTGGGTCAAGAGCTGGAAAGTCCGTTCAGCTGCTCTAAAATCTGGCAGATAGAGTGTGGTATCTGCATTGATAATCCCTACTAAAGTAATATTTGGAAAATCCAGCCCCTTGGCAATCATCTGGGTACCTAGTAAAATATCTGCTTTTTTATCAGCAATTTGCTTTAATATCCGTTCATGACTCCCTTTACGCCGGGTGGTATCCATATCCATCCGAGCTACGGTTTTATTCGGGAACAGCTCATTAATTTCTTGTTCCACCTTTTCCGTCCCCGTACCAAATTCACGTAAGTGGGTTTGACCACAATCTGGACAACGTTGCGGTCTGGCCTCGTTATAGCCACAATAGTGACACTGCAACTGTTTGTCATGATAATGGTAAGTCAGTGATACATCACAATTTGGACATTGAAAGGTATAACCGCAGTCTCGGCATTGCATGAAATTGGCGAAACCACGACGGTTTAACATCAAAGCAACCTGTTCGCCCCGGTCCATTTTAGCCTGCATTTGGTCACGTAATTGCCGTGAGAATTGATAGTAATTTTTATGTTTAAATTCTTCACGCATATCAATAATTTCAACAGGCGGTAGTGGCTTTTGATTGGATCTTTCTGGCATTTCAAGTAGTTGATAAACCCCATTTTGGGCTCGTGCTCTAGATTCTAGACTAGGGGTTGCTGACCCTAGGATAACTGGCGAATGGTGGTAAGCTGCCCGCCATTTGGCCACTTCCCTTGCATGATAACGAGGATTATCTGACTGTTTGTAGGTAGATTCATGTTCTTCATCTAAAATAATCAAACCGATATTGTCTAATGGTGCAAATATAGATGACCGGGCCCCAACAGCGATTTTAGCTTGGGCATTTTTTAATTTGCGCCACTCATCAAAGTGTTCCCCTGTTGATAATTGACTATGCAAGACCGCTACTTGGTTCCCAAAGCGACTTTTCAACCGGTTGACCATTTGCGGGGTTAAGGAAATTTCTGGTACCAGTAAAATAGCCTCTTTATCTTTATCTAAGGCTTCTTGAATCAGTTGCAGGTAGACCTCAGTCTTCCCTGACCCTGTTACCCCTTGTAGTAAGAAGACCCGGTCTTCTTGGTTATCCATGGCTTCTTTTACAGCATTAAAGGCAGCTTCTTGTTGGGCTTGTAAGGGTAACTTTTCTGATTTTTCAATCGCAATATCTGCATAGGGATCACGGTTAACTTGTTGGTCGTAAAGTTTTAACCAACCCTTTTCACTTCCCACTTTTAAGGTAGCTGTGTGCAAGTCAAATTCATCTCTTAGGTATTTAGCAGGTACTTTCTTACCGTCCAGCTCCATTAACACTTCCACCAAGGCAAGTTGCTTCTTAGCTGTTTTTCGAATGCTGGTGACTTCTTCCTCTAGTTGGTCAAAGTCCATCAGTGGTTGTACCCATTTTTCCGTTTTATAGCGTTTACGGTCTTCTACCCGATAGTCTATGGACAGGTGACCTTTGTTTTTAAGGGCTATCAACTCGGTGAGAATCCCCCTTTTTTCGGCTTCAGACCAGGCGATTTCACTGAGGTCATCAAAGTATTGCTGATGGTCCAGATAGGAAATTTCAGGGGTTGGCAGGAAGAACTTTTCATAATTTACCTTGAGCAAGTTAGGCAGCATGGTATGGTAGGCTTCAACTAAGAAACAAAAGTTTTGCTCGGCCATATCCTTACCTAATTGCAACGTTTCCGCGTTTAAAACCGGTTCGTCGTCTAAAAGTGCGGTAATCGGCTTCAATTCGCCTTCAAAATCAGCCTCGGTTTTAGCTGGTGAAATGACATAACCCAAGAGGTTACGACTGCCAAATGGGACTTGTACCCGCATGCCTGGTTGAATAATATTCACCATTTCTTCAGGGATTTGGTATTCAAAAGGATGGTCCGTCTGCATGGTGGGGACGTCCACGATCACTTCTATAACATTTGCCTCAACCATTCCAGTCGCCTCCTTCATCGTATTCATCTACCTATTGTATAGTAATTGGTTAGAATTTAACATTAATTGCCTGTGGCATATATTTTCGCTTTTGCTTTGTATATCCATTCGTTAATTTATCCTTTTTGTAACTAAATACTGATTAAATTGAAATATTATAGTTTATTTACGAACATTTAACTTTGATTCTATTTACTTGTTCGTTAATTTATCTTAAAATGAGAAAGAAGGAAATATTTTTATTTAAAGGGAGCAAAAAATGATCGGATTAGAAAAAGCCATTGTCGCAACTTATTTTCACACACCAACTCACGGCCAACTTGAATACCAAGAACAGGCACTGATAACCATCAACCAAGATGGGGTCATCGACCGAATTGTACCGGCTGATGATGGTGATTACCTACCCCTCATTCAACTATTTGAAGAACGTGGCACTTTAATTCGTTTAACAGACGGTCAATACTTATTACCAGGTTTCATTGATACCCATATCCATGCCCCTCAATGGCCACAGGCGGGGATTGCTTTAGACGCCCCATTAGATATTTGGTTAAATGAACACACTTTTCCACTAGAGGCTAAATATAAAGACATTGACTTCGCGAAAGAAGTTTACACAGACTTAGTGGCGACCTTACTCGCTCGTGGCACCACTACTGCCCTTTATTTCGGGACTATTCACAAAGAATCGTCATTTGAATTGGTTAAGATTGCTGCAAAAAAAGGTCAACGCGCCTTAGTTGGTAAAGTAGTTATGGATGACCCACAAGGTAACCCTGACTTTTACCGAGATGCGTCAACTGAGATTGCCCTACAAGAAACTGAAGAATTTATCCAAGAAGTGCGCGCCTATGGTAAGGACGTTATCCAAGGCGTTTACCCTGTTGTCATGCCCCGCTTTGCTCCCTCTTGTACTGACGAGGCCTTAGCTGGTTTAGGTGCACTAGCTCAAAAATACGACACCCACGTCCACACTCATTGTAGTGAAGGTCAATGGGAACATGATTTTACTTATGAACGCTTTGGTAAAACTGACACAGAAGCGCTTAGAGACTTTGGTTTATTCGGCAAAAAATCAGTCATGGCCCACTCTAACTTTATCAATGACGATGATGCTGCGATTTTTGCAGAAAACCAAACAGCGGTTGCCCACTGCCCTATTTCTAACGTTTATTTTGCTAATAGTATTATTCCCATTAAACAACTAAAAGAATTAAATGTACAAGTTGGCTTAGGAACAGATATTTCCGGTGGTTTCTCACCGTCTCTATATGACGGGATTAAACAAGCTGTGATGAGCTCACGTCAATTAGAAGACGGTGTTGATACCCGGTTACCGCAACCTCAACGTGGTGTGGCCGATTCTCGCATTTCTGTTGTAGAAGCCTTTTCTCTCGCTACACTTGGTGGTGGTGAAGCCCTTGACTTACCAATTGGTTTAATCAAAGAAGGTTATACGGCTGATTTCCAAGTCATTGATACAAAAGCTAAGGAAAATCGTATCCAAGGATTTGGTGTCTTTGAAGACCTAGGACAAATTTTTGAAAAGATCCTATACTTAGCTAACCAAGCCAATATCCAACAAGTATATGTTCAAGGTAAATTAGTATTTGAAAGATAATGTTCAATTGATAATTAGAGGTGTGCTCATTCTGATGGTCACATCTCTTTTTTCGTGTATTTCATTAGCATAGTCACTTCGTCTGTCCGGATTGAATAAGCAAAAAAACCAAGCAACGGAAAGCTACTTGGCTTAATGAAGTTTATATGTTTTCAAGACTAATAATTAGCTTTGTGATAATGAGTCCGGATCAATCACTAAGTCATTAGAAGCGATTTCTTCTAACGCTTGACCTACAAATTTAGGTGATTGGTATTCAGTTAACATTGGGTTTTTCTCAACTTGTAATTCAGTTGCGCGTTTTGCTGCAATTGATACTAATGAGTATTTTGAGTCGATGCGGTCTAATAATTTGTCAATTGATGGATAGATAATCATTATTTTTCGTCGCCTTCCTTTAAGTAATTTTCTACAATATCGTCGATAAATCGGTCTGTTTTTAAATGCTCAGCATTTATGATGGTTTGAATTCGTTCAACTGCCGAGTCTACATTATCATTTTCCACAACATAGTCGTATTGCGTAACCAATTGTAACTCTTCTCGTGCTTGATGCATCCGTTTCTCAATGACTTCTGGGGCGTCGGTACCACGATTAACTATTCTAGATTCTAACTCATGCATAGTCGGTGGTGCAAGAAAAATGAATACACCATCTGGCATACGTCGCTTAACCTGCAATGCACCTTGAACCTCTATTTCAAGGAAAACATCCTTACCTTGGTCAGTCATTTCTTCAACGTATTGAAGGGGTGTTCCATAGTAGTTGCCCACATATTCAGCATACTCCAACAAACGTTCGTCTTCAATCATACCTTCGAATTTGTCGCGCGATACAAAGAAGTAGTCTTTTCCATCTACTTCGCCCGGACGTGGTTGTCGGGTTGTTGCAGAAACTGAATAATAAAACTGATCATGATTTGTATCAGTCTCGAACAGCGCTTGTCGCACTGTTCCCTTCCCCACTCCAGAGGGACCGGATAATACAACTAATAGTCCTTTCGATTTCATAGAACACCTTTCACCCTTCACATTTTTATATAGCATTAATAGTACCACAAATTTAAATATTTTTCTCAAAGACCTGAAGATTTTCTTTAATGTTCGGATTAATTTTCAATTAGAATCATACCATATTTAAGCTTCTGAGTAAAAAGTGAACAGATGTTCGTAAAAAGACTTGCATACCGAACGGACGTTCTTTATAATATAAATTGTAAAGCGAACAAACGTTTGCTAAATCAAGTTACGTTACTACGTACCCATCATTCTGACCACTGTTCAATATAAGGAGGCTTATCATGCAAAACCCATTATCTTATCAATCAATCCGTAATCTATTCATCCCTGTTGATCCAATGTTGCTTGAAGCTGAACAATCTAGCCAGTCAAATATCCTTTCTTTCAATAGTGAAGAGCGCAAAGCGAAAAAGGAAAGCAACGTATTGACAACTATTATGCCAATCAAAGACATAATCAAACATATTAACTATTCAAACGAATTAGGTGAACCCCTATATATTACCGTTACTCGTCAAATCGGTTCTATGAACACCAAAGATATTTTATTTGGTATCTTCCGGTCAAAATATACAGATAAAGACATTATCCTATTTGAAGATGTTGATAATGATGTTATGCGCATCATTAAAGTCGATGAAATCATGGCTGTTCGTTCAGTTTACATCGACTAATCCATATAGATAACACAAAACCAGCTAGACTCTTAGCTGGTTTTTGTGTTTTATAAATTATTTAATTGACTTCAGTCGCCTTAGAGAACTGGTGAGAACAATCTCGAGAACCCTTGACGGAATTTCTTCCATTTTGTTTGGTTTTCGAAATGGTCCATGTCGACTTGAGTTGATTCTTTCAAATCATTTTTGAAGATTCCTTCTAATTGGGTAACGACTTTGCGGTCATACACAAAGGCATTGATTTCAAAGTTCAAGGCGAAGCTTCGAATATCAAAGTTAGCAGTCCCAACGCTAGCAACATGACCGTCTACGCATACTGTTTTGGCATGTAAGAACCCATCTTCACGGTATTTATGTACGTGAACACCAGCTGGCAGTAAGGACTTTACATAGTATTCAGTTGCTCGATATACTAATGGGTGGTCAGGTTTTGATGGAATCATGATATGGACTTCCACACCTGATAAGGCTGCCATCTCAACTGCTTCAAAGATGGCTTCGTCTGGAATAAAGTAAGGTGTTTGAATATAAATATACTCTTCTGCAATATTAATCATCTGCAGGTAACCCATTTTTATTTGGTCTGACTCTTCATCTGGTCCAGATGAAACAATTTGCATGGCTGTTTCCCCATTTACTTCTGGGTCTGGGAAATATTCATGGTCAAAGTCACTTGGTTTGGCTTTTTTAGAAGCGAACCAGTCTACCATGAAACGACTTTGTAAGGTTTTGACAGCATCTCCTGTTAGACGGAGGTGAGTATCGCGCCAGTATCCTAGAGGCCCTGTTCCAATATACTCTTTGGCTACATTAAAACCTCCTACATAACCGACTAAACCGTCAATCACCACAATTTTACGGTGGTTACGCCAGTTTAGACGAAAATTAAAAATAAAGAAGGGACTTTTTGAGAAGAAACTTTCAAACTGTATCCCTGCTTCTTCCATGCGTTTCACTGATTTCTTACTTAGAAAACGGCTACCCACTGCGTCAGCCATCAATTTGACCTCTAATCCCGCTTCGGCCCGGTCAATTAAGGCGTCTACTACCCGCATACCCACTTCATCATCAGTAAAGATGTAGTATTGGACATGCACTGAATCTGTTGCGGCATAGATATCCGCAACTAGTCGGTCCATTTTTTCTTGGCCTGAAATAAAGATTTCGACATGATTGTTTTCAGTCAAGATTGAATAGTCACTCTTAAACAAGACACGCATCATCTTTTGAATGCCACGTGGATAGTGGTTGACATTTTTCTGTTTACCCTTGTCATTTAGGTACTTATCTTTTAATCCGTTCAATCCATAAACTTCTTGGTTTCGAATTCTAAAGATATTTTGGTCGGAAATTTTCCGGCCTACAAAGTAGTAAATGATAAACCCAACACCCGGTAGTAATATAAGGACCAGTAGCCAAGCCCAAATAGTCGCCACAGGACGGTCTTGTCTAAGGACGGTAATAACTGCGGCGATGGTATTTAACACTAAAAGAATTAAAATCCCATAAAAAATATATAAACCCATGTTTTCCCCTTTTTAAAAGTAAAAGAGCAAACAAAATGGT
>NZ_JBOEQF010000080.1:0-10125 GCF_050689315.1 Aerococcus sp. L_32 | reverse complement strand
CTCAAACGTAACAACTGGTAAAATTTACTCAGAAGTTATCAACAAAGAACGTCGCGGGGACTACTTAGGGGCAACTGTCCAAGTAATTCCACACATCACTGACTCAATCAAAGATAAAATCTTACGTGCAGGTGACACAACAGGCGCTGATGTCGTGATTACTGAGGTTGGTGGTACTGTTGGGGATATTGAATCAACACCATTCGTTGAAGCATTACGTCAAATGCGTTCACAAGTTGGTGCAGATAATGTTTGTTATATCCACACAACATTACTGCCATATATTGCAGCAGCTGGTGAGTTGAAAACAAAACCTACGCAACACTCTGTGAAAGAATTACGTGGTATGGGGATTCAACCTAATATCTTAGTTGTACGTTCAGAGCATCCACTACCAGACGGTATGACTGCAAAAATCGCACAATTCTGTGACGTTGAAGAAGATGCCGTTATCGAAAACCGTGATGTAGAAACAATATACACTCTACCATTGCGTCTACAACAAGAAGGTTTAGACGATAAAGTATGTGAAGTATTAGGTCTAGACGAAACACCAGAAGCTGATATGCGTGAATGGCGTAACCTTGAAAATCGTGTGTTAAACCTATCTAAGAAAGTGAAGATCGCTTTAGTCGGTAAATACGTATCACTTCAAGACGCTTACCTATCAGTAGCAGAATCATTACGTCACGCCGGCTATGCCCATGACGCTGAAGTTGATATCGACTGGATTGACTCTGAAACAATTACTGCGGAAAACGTACAAGAGATCCTTGGCAATGCTGACGGTATCTTAGTACCAGGTGGATTTGGTAACCGTGGTATTGAAGGTAAAATCCAAGCAATCAAATATGCACGTGAAAACAACGTGCCATTCCAAGGTATCTGTTTAGGTCTACAAGTGGCTTCTATTGAGTTTGCACGTAACGTCTTAGGTTATACTGATGCGAACTCTACAGAAATCAACCCAAATACTGAACATCCAGTAATTGACTTGATGACAACACAATCAGGACTAGAAAACTTAGGTGGGACACAACGTTTAGGTTTATACCCATGTGCACTTAAAGAAGGTTCTAAAGCACGTGAATTATACAACAATGAAGCTTTGGTTGAAGAACGCCACCGTCACCGTTGGGAATTTAACAATGCTTACCGTGAAGAATTCGAAGCAGCTGGTATGGTCTTCTCTGGAACATCTCCAGATGGTAATTTAGTGGAAATCGTAGAAATTCCAGAACACCCATTCTTTGTGGCATCTCAATTCCACCCAGAATTTATTTCACGTCCAGACCGTCCACAAGCAATCTTTAATGGGTTTATTGGCGCAGCATTAGAAGCATAATTCTCTTTAAGAAAAGCTTATTTTAACTTGTAAAAACACAATGAAAACCTACTCCAAAAACCTAAGGGAGTAGGTTTTTTGGTTTTATAAAAGGATTATTCAGAACAATGGCCGTTGAAGGATACAGTAAACAGCCAAGAAAAAAGGAATGCCAGACAATAAGCCATCCGTTATGGACCAACCAAGAGAATCTGACAAACAGTTACCAAATACCGGTGAGACAACTTACCACTTACTAAATCTGATTGACTCAGTCGTTGTGTTGCAATCGAAGCAATGTTACACAAGTGTCACGTCAACTGACAAAATAATATCAAACCAAACTTGTCACCAAAACGAAGGGCTCCTTTATAGAGCTGTTTGTTAGTGAAGATGGCACCACCTACGTCAGTACCGATACCCCCGGATTTTATCTATTGAACCTAATGTATTATAAAGTAAACACTCCTGGGTAGTATCGATTACACAGGGTGGGTAACATTACGCATAGTAGAAAGGATTTTGAAGATTAGTTATAAATTAATGAATTACTAATCATTTTATCTTGACTTTCTTAGAATCCATCTGATATAGTCATTACAATTAGTAATCAAACACGATGAAAAAGAAAGTAAAGCTTTTGTTTTTTTCTAGAGAACCTCGGTAGCTGAAAAGAGGCAAAGAACAAATGCTTGAAAATGGCTTTTGAGTGGATTCTCTGAATAATTAAGAGAATACGGGAGATGTTCCGTTAGCAGACAGCAGTCTCCACTGTAGTGGGAACTGAGTGAGGCAGTATTTCGCGAGAATGCTGCAAATTAAGGTGGTAACGCAGTTTTATGCCCTTAGATATTTTTTGATATCTAAGGGCTTTTTTTATACCTAGGTAAAGGAGGACAGGTAAGTATTGCCAAGCAAGTCGAGTCGTCGGTGGTAAAAGAAAATAGCAAAATTTAGGAGGAAAAGAAAATGGCAGAAGTCGAAAGTTTTACATTAGATCACACGAAAGTTAAAGCCCCCTATGTCCGATTAATTGCGGAAGAAGTAGGAACGAAAGGCGATGTGATTGCCAATTATGATTTACGATTTTTACAACCAAATGAGAAAGAAATGCCAACAGCAGCGGTTCATACATTAGAGCACTTGCTTGCAGATTTACTGCGTGATCGCTTAGATGGCATCATTGATATTTCACCATTTGGCTGTCGAACAGGATTTCATTTGATTACTTGGGAAGTCCCTAGTGCGACCGAGGTAGCGCAGGCTTTGACCGAGGTATTAACAATCATTGCAAATGAGTCGCAATGGGAAGATGTTCAAGGTGTTGATATAGAAAGCTGTGGGAATTATCGCGACCATTCATTATTTGGTGCTAAGGAGTATGCCAAAATCGTTATTGAAGAAGGAATCAGTGACGATGCGTTTCAAAGACATGTGGTGAAATAGATGTATTTTGACGCTTTAGCAAAACAAGTTGTTCTAGTTATCGGCTCAAAACAAGGAATTGGCGAGGCAGTTGTACAAACCCTTTTGAAAGAGCAGGCAATTGTAATTGCCGCTGATATTGGCTTCCAAGGGTCAATGTTGCGAAGGATCACCGATCAGTATTATCAAGTCAACGTGGATGTTGGAAGAGAAACTTCGTTAGTGGATCTGGTTAAGCAACTAATCGAATACAACCTGATTCCTGATATTTTTGTAGAGGTAGCTGGTGTTTCTACAATGGACTTTTTGACAGAGAGCCAGACCAGTGATTTTGATAGGGTGCAAGCAGTCAATTTAAGAGGGGTCTATTTAAGTCTAAAATACATCGCAAAGTTGATGCAAGACAATAAAAAAGAAGGAAGAATTATCGTGGTTTCTTCACAGGCCGGCAAAAATGGCTATCGTGGTATGGCAGGTTATGTCGCATCCAAACATGGTGTATTAGGTCTGGTAAAAACATTAGCTGTTGAAGTTGCCAATCAGGGAATATTAGTTAATGCTGTTTGTCCAGGAATTATTGAAACGCCCATGAAACACCGGGAACGTATCGAAGGTGGTCTTATTCGGAATATGACACCAGAAGAAATTTTGGTGGAAGACCAAAGTCAAGTTCCTTTGGGAAGAACAGGTACACCTCAAGACGTTGCAAATGTTATTTTATTTTTAGCTAGTCCGCTAGCAAGCTACATGACTGGTCAAGCAATCAATGTGACTGGTGGCATGACGATGCATTAAGAAGGAGTGAAATAAATGAGAAAAATTATTAAAGGGATTGGTTTACTGACAGTGGCTTTTATGCTTATAGCTTGTAGTAATCAAGAAACTGCCAATACAGCGGAATCAACTGAAAATTCAACAATCGTAGTCGGTTCAGTCGGTTCCGATGCAGAAATATGGACATATATCGCAGAATCAGAGGCCGCAAAAGAAGCGGGATTAACAATTGAAGTTAAAGAAATCACTGGTGGACCGGCTACCAATCAAGCCACTGTAGATGGTGATGTGGATGCAAATGCCTTTCAGTCAATTGGTTACTTAGAAAGCTTTAATGAAGAGAGCCCTGAACAATTAGTACCGATTGCAGCAACCTATGTCGAACCGATGGGCATCTACTCTGATAAATTTACGAGTATAGATGAGATCGCGGATGGCTCAGTAGTAGCATTGGCTGACAATCCTTCAAATACTGCCAGAGGGTTACGCTTATTGGAAACGGCTGGTTTAATTAAGTTAAAGGATGACTTTGATGCTGGAACAGGAACAACTAGCGATGTAATCGAAAATCCCAAGAACTTAGAATTTACACTCATTGATGATTTAACTGGTCCACGGGTTTTACCGGATGTGGACTTGGTTTTAATCAGCAATACAATTGCCCTTGAAGGGGGCTTGAATGTTTTACAGGATTCCATTTTTCACGAAGAGGCGGACACGGCTGTTCGTGAAACGGTCAATGTATTAGCAGTAAAGGAATCTCGTAAAGACGAAGCCGCTTTAAAAAAATTAGGTGAGTTGTACCATGACCCTGAAATTCAAAACTATATTGAAGAAAAATTTGAAGGGACAAAAGTGGAAGTAACCACACCAATCGTAGAGATATGGGGGAACTAGGATGAGAATAGCAGTAGTTGCAGCAATGGAAGAAGAGTTGGCACCTTTTCGAAACTTTTACGCTTCCACGGTTATTTGGCAAAAGGGAAAAACAATCATTGAAAAGGTTCATGAAGACTTATATTTGGTAGCATCAGGGATTGGCAAAGCTAATGCAGCCGCAACTGCTGCTTGGGTTTGTCAGCAGTTATCGATAGATCTCTTGGTAAATACGGGGTCTATCGGCTCCTTCCGTAAAGAGCTTCCACTTGGTAGCATTGTTTTCACTGATCGGTTCGTCTATAGTGATGTGGACGCAACAGGGTTTGATTATGCTTATGGTCAGGTACCACAAATGCCAGCGGACTATCCAGTTTCAGAGACGATTCTGGCGATAATTAAGCAAGTGCTTGCTCAAAATAAAATTTCTGCCTTTCAGGGAACAATTGGGACTGCTGATTCCTTTATGAGTGATGAATTAGCTGTTTCAACAATCAAACAGGCATTCCCCTCGCTTACAGCGTCTGATATGGAAAGCTGCGCGCTTGCGCAAATTGCAAGTTTTTATGAGATTCCGGTAATCAATGTCAGAGGGATTTCAGATCATGTCGGGGAGCATGCACCAGCTACTTTTGATGATCATCTTGAGTTGGCTGCTAATCAAGCGTTTCACGCAGTTCGTAGTCTAATCGATTTTTGGCAACAAGAACCAAATTGATATAAGACTAGAGAGACTCCTATGATAAGCGTAGAGAGCATTTCCTGGTTTTTTTAACGGGCTATTTCTGACAAGTGAGCTTACCGAGTAAAAAACGGTATATGATTAAAGTTGCACTCGGTAAGCTACTTCCAAACTATTGGAATGCTTGGAAGTACGAAAGTCGCTATCTAAAGTTTCGATAACTTCTGCTAATAAGGAGAGAACTGAGTCGGGTTCTTTGTCTTGAAAGGCTTCAACTAATTCATAAAAAAAAAAGAATAAGTCTCCTTCCGGGGTGTAGAAAAGTCAAGCAATCGATCAATCATCACTGTTTCAGTGAGAAATGAGTATTTTGGCGATCGGAAACTTTTTCATCTTTTGTAATCATAATGGTTAATGTTTGTACGATTTTTTTTATTAGTACGATAGTTGATATGATAGTCTTTAATAATAATTGTAAATATTTTATTAAAATATGTGTTGACTCTAACTTTCTAAGTCGGTACAATAGCCAACAGAGTAAAAACAGGGGAAACTGCACTAGCGTAAGGATGCCCTGAACATAAGAGCTGTTCGCTCACAAGAATAACCACTTTATTTTGTCAGTGAACAAATTTTAAAACCAGCATCCGCTAGTATATAATCAGCAACCTTGTTTCGTTGTTGGTTATTTTTTTTGCCCATTTTCAGATAAATGAGAAAAAAATGAAAAGATAACAGAAAAATATGAGAGGAAGTGCCATGTGAATCCGAAGAAACCAATTATTGCCTTAGATTTTCCTAATCAAGAAGAGGTATTTGCGTTCCTTGATCAGTTCCAAGGTCAACAATTAAATGTAAAAGTAGGTATGGAATTGTTTTATGCTGGTGGGACAGCTTTCTTAAAAGAATTACAAGCAAAAGGCCACGATATTTTCTTAGACTTGAAATTACATGATATTCCAAATACTGTTGAACGAGCAATGGCCATTTTAGCCAGTACTGGTGTTGCAATGGTCAATGTACATGCGGCAGGTGGGAAAGAAATGATGCAAGCAGCGCTTCGTGGTTTAGAGGCAGGTTCGACAGGTAAACGTCCTATGTTAATTAGTGTCACTCAATTAACGTCCACTTCTACTGAACAAATGAACGAAGAACAAGGAATTCCAGGTGAAGTATTGGATTCAGTATTGCGCTACGCTAAATTAACGAAAGCAGCGGGCCTTGATGGTGTAGTTTGTTCACCACTTGAAGCAGCAGCTATTAAAGAGGTTTGCGGGGAAGACTTCCAAACGATTACACCGGGTATCCGTTTAGCGACTTCTGTTGCGGATGACCAAAAACGAATCATGACGCCAAGCCAAGCGGCGCAAGGTGGTTCTGACTACATCGTGGTGGGACGACCAATTACACAAGCGGATAATTCAAAAGTCACTTATGACCAAATCACAGCTGATTGGTCTGGACAATAAGGAGGGTGCAAGATGACAGTAGAAAAAGCGGATTTAGTAGCACAAAAATTACTAGAGATTAAGGCAGTAAACTTTAGCCCTGAGGCACCATATACTTGGGCAAGCGGACTTAAAGCCCCGATTTATACAGATAACCGACTAATCATGTCATACCCGAGTGTGCGTACAACTGTAGAAGATGCACTGGCAGAGTTGATTAAAGAGAACTTTCCTGGTGTAGATGTAATTGCAGGGACAGCAACTGCTGGTATCCCTCATGCAGCCTTTGTAAGTGAACGCTTAGATTTACCAATGATCTATGTACGTTCTTCTGCCAAAGACCACGGCAAACAAAACGCCATTGAAGGTGCTTTAGAAGCGGGCGCCAAAGTAGTAATCATTGAAGATTTGATTTCAACAGGTGGAAGCGTCATTACAGCAGCAGATAAAATTCAAGAAGCAGGCGGAGAAGTCATTGCAGCAGTAGCTATTTTTGACTACTTATTAGCAGCAAGTAAAGAAGCCTTTGAAAAAGAGGGTTATCCTTTGATGACACTAACGAATTACGTGAAGATTTTGGATTATGCAGTAAAAGATCCTAAATTATCACCGTACTATGACAAGTTGATGGATTGGTATAAGGATCCGAAAGCTTGGTCAGAAATTCACGGTTAATGTGGATAATTCTACTATATAAATAGCTTTACCAGATTTATGTCCTTATTTTTTTTGCCCAATTTTATTTTTATGGTGATTAAATGAGGGAATTACACCAGTTTTATCAACAAAGGAGCACAAAAATGGAAAAAACGATTGAAAAAAATGAAACAAATGACTTATTACATGCAGAGGACAATAAGTTAAATAAATCGCAACGTAATGCTTTGATTGCGGCGATTGTTGCATCAGGAACAGACGATTTAAACGTGATGTTCTTATCATTCTCTATGTCATCGATTATTAGCCAACTAGGGATTTCAAGTGTAGCTGCCGGTTGGATTGCGACAATTACCAACTTAGGGATGTTAGCTGGAGGTTTACTATTCGGGGTCTTAGCTGACCGTTGGGACAAAATGAAGGTTTTCTACTTAACGATTCTAACTTTCTCTATCGCAACAGCTTTAATCTTCTTCACGCCAAATATTCAATACCTATACCTATTACGCTTTATCGCGGGTATCGGAGTTGGTGGTGAGTACGGAGTAGCGATTTCCATCATGGCTGGACTTGTGCCGGCTAAACAGTTAGGGAGAATTTCATCCTTAAATGGAATTGTTGGTCAAATCGGTTCCATCAGTTCGGCACTTCTAGCAGGTTTTATCGTGCCAACACTTGGTTGGAGAGGCTTATTCCTATTCGGTATCTTACCAATCCTAGTGGTGGTATGGGCGAAATTAACTATTAAAGAAGATGAATTAGGGATTAATACAGATGAAGTCTCAGAAGACCTAGTAGATATTAATGAAAATGAAAAACCTTCTATTAGCGAATTATTTAAGACACCAGGGCAAACCTATCAAACAATCATCTTAATGGTGATGACAACTGTTCAAATCGCTGGCTACTTTGGGATGATGAACTGGTTACCAACAATCATGCAAGAACAAGTTGGTGTGACGGTTTCTGGGTCATCTACTTGGATGGTAACGACAATCTTGGGTATGTGCTTGGGAATGCTGACATTTGGACAAATTTTAGATAGATTAGGGCCAAGATTGTCTTATGGTATGTATTTAATTGCATCAGCAGTTTCAGTGTATCTGTTCACTTTTGCTAATTCAGCTATGACCATCTTAATCGGTGGGGCTATTGTAGGTTTCTTCGTAAACGGCATGTTCGCAGGCTACGGGGCAATGATTTCTCGTTTGTATCCATTTAAAGTGAATGCCATCGCCAATAATACTATTTTGAATGTTGGACGTGCAGTGGGTGGTTTTTCATCAGTTATCATTGGTTTTATCTTAGATGCTTCAGGTGTAGGTATGGTAATGCTTTTCTTAGCAAGCCTTTATCTAGTCAGCTTTATCGCCATGATGAGCTTGCCGCAACTAAAACAAGCGAACTATGAACAACATCAATTAAATATTCGTCATAAGGCGCTAGATAAGTAATACAATTTGGTTCAAGATTGATAATAAAATAAGACATATTTTAGAGGGTGTAACACAAATGTTGCACCCTCTTTTTAGTATTTGGATATTTCATTGACGGAATAAATATAATTTGGTAATTTGAGGTAGACCTATCATGTGAATATTTTCTCAAGGAGTGAGTAATGGAAATGAGGACTATTAAAGAGAAGGGTTTTCTAATATTGGGTTTGTTAAGTGTGGTCCTAGGGAGTGTAGGAGTCATATTGCCCGTTCTACCGACAACCCCTTTCTTGTTGCTTGCTGGCTGGTTTTTCACGCGAAGTTCACCGCGATTTAAAAACTGGTTAGAATCTACTCGTTTATATGAACGGTATGTTGGCGAATTTAAACGACAAGGTGGTATCAGCAGGCGCAAAAAAATTCATATCCTAATGACAACTTATCTTGTGATGGGTTTATCAATGTTACTTATGCCATTAAGAGGTGTACAAATTTTTGTAGGCGTTTGCGGTTTAGTTTTTGGTTACTGTCTACTATTTAGGGTGGAAGAGGTTTAAGAAGTTGGAGGCTAGTGATTTGGACTTTGAGCAACGGCATTCTATAAATTTGATGGGTACGACGATTGACCTAATGGTTGACCATCCAAATAGCAATTCTTTATTACTTGCCGCAGTCCAGCGTTTGTTTCAATTGGAAGCGCGTTTTTCAGCGAATGACCCATCTTCTGAATTAATGGCGGTTAATCAAATGGCAGGATTAAAGGCTGTACGCGTTCATCCGGAGCTATTTCATCTCATTCAAATCGGTAAAAAAGAAAGTATTGCATCGGGACGAAAGTTAAATATAGCTATTGGGCCTTTAGTTAACTTGTGGCGGATTGGTTTTGCGGATTATCGTAAACCTAGCCAGCAAGAGATTGATGACCGGCTGACTTTAGTAGACCCGAATGACATTCATCTGGATGAAATAGAAAAAACAGTTTACCTTGCTAAGCCAGGGATGTCGATTGATCTAGGTGCGCTTGCAAAAGGGTATGCGGCAGATCAAATTATCGCTTATTTCAAAGATCAAGGCGTAACCAGGGCATCTATTAATCTTGGCGGTAACCTTAGATTCTATGGCCATCGACCCAATCATACAGAAAGTACACAATGGCGTATAGGTATCCAAGATCCCGACCAAACGCGTGGTTATAACAAGGCTATTGTCGATTTAAGTAACCAATCAGTTGTAACGTCTGGGGATTACGTACGTGTATTCGAACAGGATGGACATCTTTACCACCATATTTTAGATTCCACAAATGGTAAGCCCTTTCAAGCGGACGTGCGCAGTGTCACTGTGGTAAGTGAATCTTCGTTAGATGGTGAGATTTGGACTACGCGATTGTTTCCCTTATCTAAGGAAGCAATTATCAATCAAGCAGCACAAATAGACCAGATTGAAGTGTTGGTTGTTGACCGACAGGGACAAATCACCTATACATCTGGTTTAGAGGGCAAA
>NZ_JBOEQF010000079.1:0-10167 GCF_050689315.1 Aerococcus sp. L_32 | reverse complement strand
CTTAACCGAGTGTCATTAGATTATCAATCACAAAACTTACAATTACCTGATGATGTTGATGGTGGTGTTTATGTTGCAGAAGTATCAGTAGGATCGGCGGCGGAAGCAGCTGGCTTACAAGCTGATGATGTCATCGTTGAATTTGCGGGTGAAGCTGTAACGGATTCAGCATCATTACGTCAAGCTTTATACCAACAAAAATCTGATGCAAGTATAGAAGTTTCCTTCTACCGCAATGGTGAATTACAAACAGCGACTGTACAGTTACAACCACAAAACAACAGTTCCGCAACCCAATAAAGAAGAAATTCTGTTCAATTACACAGAATTATTAAATATTATAAATGAAGCTCAACCGTCAATTAATGTCGGTTGAGCTTTTTCGATGGTATAACCGCATCAGGTAGAAAGTATCATTTGATTTATCGAGGGATAGAAAACTTAGAGACATGTCCACTTATCCCCATACCTTATCCACATAGATGTGGATAAAATAGGGTGGATGTGTATAAAATGTTGGTACCGCTTAAAACATTGAGATATAAGCTTTGTGAATTGTGAACCATTCTGTGGATAGTGGGGATAACTATGGGGGCGGAGTGTACTTTTTTAAAAATGCCCATAAATCGGGTCTAATGGTTGTGGAAATTGTGGATAATTATAAACATTAGGTAAATGAATAATAAAAAAGGTTGAGACCAGCGTCCCAACCTAATAGTTGCATAAGGGCCATTAACGAATTTCACGTAGATAGTCAGCTTTTTCAAATTTGTCAGTATTAGCAATAGCGACATAGATATCATCTGCTTGGATGATATAGTCAGCCGGGAAGGTCGTGGTTAATGCTTCACGGCGGCGTTTGCGAATACCAATGATATTGATGTCGTAGCGTTGACGTGTATTCAATGAAGTGAGTGATTTGCCCACCCATTCTTCTGGTGGACGGAATTCTACTAAAGATGTTTCGTCATCCAGGTTAATAATTTCTTCAATGGTGTTGTGAATCATACGGCGAGCAATTTGAACGCCAGATTCTTTTTCTGGTTGCACAATAGTATTTACACCTAGCGCTTCTAAAACTTTACGATTTGTTTTATTTTTAACCTTACAGATGATATGGTTGATACCTAATTCTTTTGCATTTATAACACCTAATACAGAAGCTTCAAGGTTGGTACCTGTAGAAATAACAATCGCATCACATTGGCCAAAACCAAGGTTACGCATATATTCTATATCAGTAAAGTCTCCAACTGAACCAACTGTTAAGTAACCATCTAAACGGTTAACATTTTTTTCATCTAAATCACAGGCAATGATTTCAACGCCGTTTTCGGATAATTCTTTAGCGATGGTTGATCCAAAAATACCTAAACCTAAAATACCTACTAAATTCATTTTTCCCATTTTATAACACCTATCCTATTAAAATATTTGTGTTTGTATATTTAATATCCCGTTTTTTACTATTTTTATTTGGTAATAAAGAAAGAAACATAGTCATTGGACCAATCCGTCCAATAAACATTAATGCCATTAAAATAATTTGACTAGCCATAGAAAGCGATGGTGTTAAATTGGCTGTTACACCAACGGTTGCAAAAGCAGAAATGGCTTCAAATAGTACATATAAGAAATCGATATGAGGATCAAAAGTTAACATTAACCCTGAACCAATAATCAATAAAGTGGTATAGAGTAAGAAAATAACGAAGGCCTGACGCAAGAGTTTAGCTGGAATCGTATGTTTATCAAAGTTGACAAATTCTTTTTGTCTAATTTCAGCAATAGCTAGCATTAATACTAAAGCAAATGTTGTTGTTTTTAAACCACCCGCAGTACCACCCGGGCTACCACCAATAAACATAGTGACAATGAATATCAAAATACTAACAGGGTGTGCCAGTGTATAATCAATAGATGCAAATCCCGCAGTACGCATAGTAACGGTTTGAAAAACAGCGGTCATGAACTTGTCACCAATAGACATCTTCCCAATCGTATCAGAATTGTTCCACTCAAAAGCGAGAAATAGAAAGGTGCCTAATGTAATAATTAGGATGGTCATTTTTAAAGCTAATTTAGTATGTGGGCGTAATTGACGAATGGCCTTTTTCAAAGCAGATTTTGGTCTAGATCGGTCGAATTTCTTCATTTGGTTAGCCACATCAAACCAAACTGAAAATCCTATACCACCAAGAATAATAAGAGAAATAATGGTCCAATTAACCACTGGCTGTGTCTGTAAACCTATCATAGAAGAATTTCCTAATGGGTCAAACCCAGCATTACAGAAGGCAGAGATAGCCATAAAGATACTTAGAAAAGTGCCTCGTTGTAAACCATACGTAGGAATGAAATAAGTGGCAAATAGTAAAGCACCAATAATCTCAATGATGAATGTATAGTGAAAGATTCTACGTAGCCAATTAGCAATATCGTTTAGTGAACTGTTGTTTAAAGCACCGGAAACAGCGACTTGGTCACGTATGCGGACATTTTGGCCAATTCTAAAATAAATGAGCGAGATGAATGTCATCAAACCTAAACCACCGATCTGGATTAACATCATCATAATAATTTGTCCAAATGTATTATAGGTATCAAAAATGGATTCAACCCATAAACCTGTCACACAGACAGCAGAAACAGCAATGAATAGATGATCAAAGTATGTTGCATCTGATGTGGCCACCTGGCTAATTGGTAGACTCAGTAGTAGTGAACCTACAAAGATGACGACAGCAAACGACAAAGCAATTTTTTTTGCGCTAGATAATTGACTTACCGGTTTTAGAAAATAACGCAGTGCCCTATGTATTAAATTAATTGTGATAACCTCCCATAAAGCTTGATGACTTTAAGAAATTTTAAGATTCATTTTTCAAATACGATTAATTATAAACACTTTAGCAGAAAAATCTAGTAGAATAAAAAATAAAAAAGTTAATAACGAAATTTTTGCATGATAGGAGTTATTTTTGCATGTTAATTAAAATTATCTCAGTTGGTAAATTGAAAGAAAAGTACCTAAAACAAGGCATTGAAGAGTATAGCAAGCGCCTTTCGCGCTATACAAAGATTGAAATTATTGAAGTGAAAGACGAACCAACAAAAGAAAACGCTAGTGAATCGGAAGATGAAATGGTGAAGGATGCGGAAGGTGAACGTATCTTGAATAAAATAAAACCGGATGATTATGTTTATCTGCTAGCAATTAACGGACAAATGCTGTCCTCACCAGAATTAGCTAAATCAATGCAGAGTCAAATGACCCGAGGGAAATCAACTTTAGTTTTTGTGATTGGTGGATCCTTAGGTACGAGTAGTGCAGTCAACCAGCGGGCAAATCAAGCCGTTTCTTTTGGCAAAATGACCTTACCTCACCAATTGATGCGCTTAGTGTTAACAGAACAAATTTATCGCGCCTTTAGAATACAAAATAATGAACCATACCACAAATAGATGAGGTTTTTTCGTAAAACCACAGCACAATCTGATTCGTGTAGGTCCAGTAACGACGATTTTCTTTAAAAGTAATGAGTTCGAATTCATTATTCCAAGTGACCTCAGGCATCTGATTTATCAGAAATTTAATGCGCAAGGGGTAAGCTTTTCTTTCCCAAGGCAAGATGTCTTTATAATGGAGAATGAAAAAACAAATGACAAGTAAAGAAGGTGCTGCCATTCATTGGAGCATCTTTTTTTTGATAAAACACCCTTTTTATTGACCAGGGTGGTCATTCCTGTTATATTAGATTTGACCACAGTGGTCAATGACTGTAAAGGAGGAGGGCTCAATGAATCCACAGTTTAATCATTTGAAAAAAGAAAAACAAGAAACCATTATTAATGCTGCGCTGAAGGAATTCGCTGAAAATAAATATGAAAAAGCTTCTACGAATAAAATTGTTCAAGAAGCGGGTATTTCTAAAGGTTCTTTGTTTAATTATTTTGAAAATAAAAAAGAACTCTATCTTTATCTAACGCAATACAGCGCAGAGATTATTGAAAAAATTTACGAAGTCGTTGATTTGTATGAAACAGATTTGTTTAAGAAGCTGGAAAGCATTGGTATCACGAAATTAAAAATCCAACAGCAGTATCCTCAAGTATTTGATTTTCTCTATGCAATGACTCAAGAAGAAGCAGAAGAAGTGGCCGGAGTGAACCAAAAAAAAGTAAATACGATTTATAAAGAAGGCTTAGAGAAAATCTATGAAAATATCGATTACTCAAAATTTAAAGACGATGTAGATGTAAAAAAAGCTATGGACATCCTAAACTGGTCAATGTTTGGTTTTGGTAATCGAGCAATTGAACAAATCGATTCGATGGATGAAGTAGAAGAAAGATATTTAAAAGAATGGGAAGAATATTCAGCGCTATTGAAAAAAGCATTTTATAAATAATAGGAGGCGATTAACATGAGTATTATTGAAGTGAAAAATTTACAGAAAAAATTCGGAAAGTTCGAAGCCTTAAATGATGTCAGTTTTTCAGTAGAACCTGGTGAAATTACAGGATTTATCGGGCCAAACGGCGCAGGAAAATCGACCACCATACGTATTTTGTTAGGCATCATCCAAAAGAGCGGAGGGTCTGCAAAAATCTTTGGGAAAGATGTTTGGGAAGGCCGGCAAGAAATTCATAAACGCACGTCCTATGTGCCGGGGGATGTCTCTCTTTGGAACAACCTCTCAGGCGGAGAAATTATCGATATTTTTATGAAGCTGCATGGAAGCGGGAATAAAGCCAAACGAGATGAATTGATTGAGCGCTTTGAGTTGGATCCAAAGAAAAAAGCAAAGAATTATTCAAAAGGAAACCGGCAAAAAGTGGGATTAATTTCTGCTTTAGCTGTTGAGTCTGACCTCTATCTCTTTGATGAGCCAACTTCAGGTTTAGACCCTTTGATGGAATCCATTTTCCAAGAAGAAGTCAAAAAAATAAAAGAAGAAGGGAAAGCCGTGCTGCTTTCTTCTCATATTTTAAGTGAAGTCGAGCGTTTAGCGGATAAAATAGTCATTATTCGCCAAGGTGAAATTGTAGAAAGCGGTTCATTAGATGAGATGCGTCATTTGACGCGTTCGGTGATCACTTTGGAATCGGACAAGGACTTAACCCCCTTAGCCACTATGGAAGGTGTGCACGATTTTTCACAAGAAAAAGATCAAGCAGAGTTTTCAGTGGATCACGAGCATTTAAATGAAGTCTTGAGAACCGCTGCAACGATTGGTATTCGAAATATTCAATCTGCACCGCCGACACTGGAAGATCTATTTATTCGCCATTATGAAAGATAAGAGGAGAGGAGGTTTATTCGATGAATGAGAAATTTGCTCGGTTTGAACAATTGCTCGGTATTTATTTGAAACGCGACTGGAAGAAAATTGTTTTATGGGTCGTTCTTCTTGGCTTATTCGGCGGCGGCTTTGTCCCGGCTTTTCAAGAAATTGCCAAAGGTGATGGCTTAGCTGGTATGTACTATACGATGGACAACCCTGCTTTAACAGCAATCGTGGGAACCAGTCCCGTAGAGTCTGCTGAAAATTATACGCTGGGTGCACTGTATGCCCACGAAATGCTCTTATTTACAGGACTGGTATCAGCCGTCATCAGTGCCCTCCATGTGGTAGGTCATACTCGAAAGGAAGAAGATTCAGGCATTACAGAACGCATTAGTTCTTTTCGGATTGGACGTCAAGCCAATTCACTAGCTGTGATGCTTGAAATCCTGCTCATCAATGGCTTGCTTGTATTCGTTACAGCAGGCACAATGCTTTTATTTGATGCAGAAACGATGGGTGCCCAAGGCGCCTTTTTATTTGCAAGTGCTATTGGCTTGACTGGAGTGATGGGCGCTGCGATTGCTTTGGTGATGGCTCAAATCATGCCGACTTCTGGAGGGGCTTCCGGCTCTGCAATAAGAATTATTGGTTTAATGTATATAGGCCGCGGCATGACAGATGTTGTAAATCCCGATGTATCGCCATGGATACCGATGAGCTGGACGTATTTAACGTATCCCTTTACTGAAAACAATTGGATCTTCTTAGGCTATCTTGTTCTTTTTTCAGCGGTCATGTGGCTGCTTGCCTTTATTTTAGAAGGGAACCGGGACATAGGCTCTGGCTATCTCCCTCAAAGAACAGGCCGTCCGCAAGCGAGAAGATCTCTATTATCCGTGCCCGGTTTATTGCTGCGCTTAAACCGCGGAATGCTGATCAGTTGGATGGTCGGCTTTGCCTTGATGGGCTTAGCATATGGTTCGATTTACGGGGACTTACAGACCTTTGTAGAGAGCAGCGAATTGGTTAGTCAAATGTTCCAACAAGGCGGACTGTCTATTGAAGCTTCTTTTACAGGTCTTATCACTTTAGTGATGATTGCTTTAGTCGCTATCTTGCCTATAGCGATGATGAATAAACTATTTACAGAAGAAAAAGAAGGGCGTCTCAATCAAGTCTTTGCAACGAAAACTTCACGTTTTAAATTGTTTTGGACGAATCTTCTCCTTGCTGTTTTGTCTGGTTTATTAGGGATCTTCGTCGCATCCGGCAGTTTAGGCTTGGCTGGTTTGGCTGTAATGGATGATTCTACAGCTCTTGAAATGGCTGATTTTCTGGCTGCTGGTTTTAACCAAACGCCGTTTGTTTTATTCTTTATAGGGCTTGCGGCCTTGTCTTTAGGCTTTATTCCAAAAATTGGGAAATTTATTTACTTGTACCTAACGTATTCCTTTTTCATTGTGTATTTTGAAGGCCTGGTTGATTTTCCAGAGTGGGTAGTCAACACATCCATTCAAAGTTGGCTGTCGCAAATACCGATTGAGGATTTTGACGGTACAGTATTTCTTGTAATAACCGGCGTCAGCTTAGTGATGATGGCTGTGGGTTATCTAGGCTATAACCAGAGAGATCTTGTTGAAGAAGGTTAGATAGCAGTAAAAAAGCGACGCGCCTTTATTTGTGAAGGGCGTCGCTTTTTCTTTTTTTAAATGTTTTTAAAACATTTCTACTTGGCGCGTACGGTGATGATACTTTGCAATAGCCTGGATAAAGTCTTTTGCAAAGGTTTCTTTGCCTGTGACGACACCTGGTTGATCAATCATCTCCATTTTTTCTAAAATTTCCACACCTTTTTGAGTAGCACCAATTGCTTTGAAATGATCAAAGGTTTTGTTCAGGAACTTCTTGGTTTTTTCTTGAAAGTCTTCGACAAGTTGGAGCCGCCGACGAGATATAAAGCGTCATATAAAACGGCGTCTGTGGTGTTTGTGTCTCCAGTTAAAAAGTCAATTGAAAACCCACCATATTCAATTTCTCTTAATGCTAGTAAAATTCCCGATACAATTAATGGCTTATCTTTATCTTGAATTGCGCCGTAATTCCTTAAATCTTCATGTAATTCTTGGGCGTCCTCTAAGATATATTTAAGCTCTTTTTCTTTATCTGTGTCTTCTTCTAATATTTCTTTTATGTAGTATTCTTGAATATTAGACGGACTAAAAGAAATGAACGTTTCTAAGTTTTGAAGTTCTTTGTAATTTCCCCTTTCATCTACAAAAACAGGTGATATTTCATGGTGTTTTTCATTTCCAGAAACACCGATTGCTATTATCTTTTTGAAGTTAGTTTCTTTAGCTATATGTTTTCCATAAAATAATGCACCATTTACAGCAAAATCTCTTATTGAAGCTGTATCAGTAGCAATTACTTCTTTTTCATCTCTCTTAATATGATTAGCAGTATCTCTTTTATTTTCAATAACTATTACAAAATCTTGGACTACCCCAATGTATTCAGGACGTCCTACATTTCCAGTTCTACTTTTCGAAGCTGTTTTTAGCTTCTTTAATATAATTTTCCATAGTTCCACGCTTATTATAAGTTTCAAAAACTCTTTTAGGAGAAATGTTCTTAGAGAAACTCGTAATAATAAAGACATGGCTGAATAGTAACTCACCGGCTTCTCGAGTTGAACGAATACATACTCGACGGGGCCTAGTCCATGAAGCAGCTTGATATGGAACAGAGTGATAATAGATTTCTTTTTCATCCCAAGGATGATTATCGTCGTAGAAGACAAGTTCTTCAGCTAGGCGTGTTAAATTGCGATTGCTCTTCAAACGAATCACATACTCATTATCATAGGCTTCACACAATTCATAGATATCAGGCGTTGCGAAGCCACTATCTCCACGAACTAAAATATCTGTTGTAGGGACTACTGGATTATAATGCTCTAATAGTGGTTCAAGAAATGCTTTTACACCTGTTGAAGTATACTGGTTTCCAGGTCGAAGTTTGGCTTTCAAAAAGTCACCAGTTAAACCATTAAACGCAACGATTGGATGATAGCCATGTGTTCCATAATGGGCATTGTAATCGGTTTGCTCTTGTCTACCGAAGGTATCTGAATGTGTAGAGTCCAAATCGATTATCATATGGGTATCATGGCGAACGAGTCGAGCTTGATCGATTAAAGCTTGGTTAAATACTTGAAAGTCATCGATAGTTTGTTCAGTAATCCGATCAAAAAAAACGTGAGATTGATGGCTGTGATGCCAATGCGTCTTCTAATGATAAAGTTTTTAACATTGGAATGAACCTTATCATAAATAAAAAATGTTTCAGTAGGATAAATGGCGATTAGTATGCATGGTATGTTAAGATGCAAGAGAAAGATGACTTTCTATATGGATTACGCTAAGTATACAAGGAGTAGTGAGGAGTTTACGTATGAATATTTTCCCAATACATGCATTAGCAGATAATTATATTTGGATGATTGAAGATACAAATAGTGTTGTGATTGTTGACCCGGGTGAAGCAGCAGAAGTTTTATCTTATATCGAAGTAGAAAAACCTAGCCAAATTGCTATTTTATTAACACATAAACATGACGATCACATTGGTGGTGTAGAGGAAATTATCCAGGCCTACCCAGAAACTAATATCTATGCTCCAAGTGAAGTACCAGGTTTTGACAATATGACAATTTTGGAAGATGGTAGCCAGGTAGATATTTTAGGTCATACAGTAACCGCCTTACTTTCAGCGGGCCATACAGCAGGACATTTAGCCTATATTGTCGATAATCAGTTTCTATTTTCAGGTGATGCTATGTTCTCAGCGGGATGTGGTCGCGTGTTTACAGGTGATTACCAAGCAGCGTTTGATGCCTTAGAAACTTTTAGCCGTTTAGACGATGACATCGCTGTATTTGCAGGACACGAGTACACCTTAACCAATTTAAAATTCGCACATTCAATATTTCCTGAAAATGAAGTATTTGCTGAAGCCTTAGGGCAAGCAGAAGTTTTAAATGCTGCAAACCATCCTACTTATCCTTCAACTATTGGTAGAGAAAAAATCATTAACATTTTTATGCAAGCAGAAGATGTCACAGCTTTTAAAAATTTAAGAAATTTACGGGACAATTTTTAAAACATTCAATGTGGAAAAAATATTATGGGGAGGTAGCGAATGGTAAGCTACCTCTCTTTTTATTTATTCTCAACCACATAAGTATTAGGGTTAGTGAAGAATACAAATTTGTACTGTACATTGCGTTTTTTATATAAGAGAAGCATGAAGCTAACAAGGGGGAAAATGAAAAATTGTCATGAAAAGGTCTGTATCTCAATGGTTAAACTACTTTTTTTCTCATATTCATAAAAACAGCAATGTACAAATAAATATAGTGACAATGATTTTCTTCAAGTAAAATTGACTTGTATATCAATATAGCGTGATAATATGATGGTATAAACGCTTACATTGATAAAAAAGGGAGGAAATTTTTATGTGGACATTTATAATAGGTGTCGTCGCTTTAGTTGTAGGATACTTCACCTATGGTCGCTATATCGAGAAAAACTTCGAGCCAAATCCTGAAAGGACAACGCCAGCAGAGGTTTTACAAGATGGCATGGACTTTGTACCAATGCCTAGATGGAAAAACGGTATTATTGAATTATTAAACATCGCAGGTACAGGACCTGTATTTGGACCGATTATGGGTGCTTTATATGGGCCGGTCGCTTACTTATGGATTGTCTTTGGTTGTATATTTGCTGGGGCGGTCCACGATTACATGTTGGGGATGGTATCTCTTAGAAATAATGGGGCACAATTACCCGCTTTAGCAGGTAAGTATATT
>NZ_JBOEQF010000078.1:0-10203 GCF_050689315.1 Aerococcus sp. L_32 | reverse complement strand
CCCGTTTCGTACTGCACGGGCTGCCATCACCATCGATGACTCCCGTTTTGTACGTACAGCTCTTACTGGGTCATCTTCAGATAATATCTTATCTGCTGCATGAACAATCTCCACGTTTTCAGGTGTAGACCCTTCAATTTCTGCTTTGATCGCATCTTCATCTCCATAAAATATGATGGTGACGTCTTTACGTTCAGCTGCAGCTTTTAAGCCACCCAAGACGATTTCTTTAGGCGCGTTATCGCCACCCATTGCATCTACTGCAATTCTCATTTCTATGCCTACTTTCTACATTCAATAAATTCAAAAATGATGACCTTATTATATCATACCCAGAGCCACTTGTAGCCTATAAGGGAAAAAGGATTTCAGCTTGAAAACTTGCAGCACGTTGGCCCTGATTGTCTTTATTTTGCCTAAATTTTTATTGCACCAATAATCCTAAGCGTTGATCGTTGTCACTTGCTGGTCAAGCCATTTGGCTAATTCAGTGAATTCATTTAAATGGCCTTCAAAGTAAGGAATAAATTGGATGGCGTCTTCACGAGCCACTTCTAAAATTACACCATCTTCAATTGGGTCAGCCACCTTAAATTCTGGTAGACCAGACTGACGGGTACCAAAGTAATCACCGGCACCACGTAATTCTAAATCTTGCTGGCTAAGGTAAAAACCATCTGTCGATTCAACCATGATATTCATCCGCTGTTTCCCGTTATCTGTTCTTGGATCAGCTACTAAAACACAATATGATGCATGCTCACCACGGCCTACCCGTCCTCTTAATTGATGGAGCTGGGCTAAACCAAACCGGTCAGCATCTAAAATGACCATATAAGTCGCGTTTGGTACGTTAACCCCTACTTCGATCACTGTTGTTGACACGAGTATTTGAATATCATTATTCTTAAAGGCTTCCATGACTTGGTCTTTTTCGTCCGCACTCATTTGTCCGTGTAATAAACCAACTGAAAACTGACTGCCAAATTGCGCCACATAAGTTTCATAAATATGCTCAGCATTTTGCGCTTCTAGGGCTTCTGATTCACCGATTAAAGGACAAATAATATAAACTTGTCGGCCTTTTCTCACTTCTCGCCAAATCTGTTCATCAACTTGGGCTTGTCGGTTATGGCGAACCCATGATGTTTCAATCGGAATTCGTCCTGAAGGCATTTCTTTTAATTTAGAAACGTCCATATCCCCCATCATCGTAATCTCCAATGTTCGAGGGATTGGCGTTGCGGTCATATACAGGACATTAGGCGCTTTGAATTCACCTTTAGCCACTAATTTAGACCGTTGGTTAACCCCAAACCGGTGCTGTTCATCAATCACAACCATCCCTAAATCAGCGAATTTCACATCATCTTGAATTAAGGCATGTGTCCCAATTAAAAGGTCAATGTCCCCGTTTACCAAATCGGCTAAAATTTCCCGCCGAGCTTTAGTTTTCGTCGACCCCGTCAGTAAAGCCACTTTGTAATCCGTTTTTTCAAAGAATCCTGAAATGGAGGCATAATGTTGGTCAGCTAAAATTTCAGTTGGTACCATCATGGCGCCTTGAAACCCTGCATCAATCGTTGCCACTAAGCAAATCATAGCTACTACCGTTTTCCCGGATCCAACATCTCCTTGAAGAAGACGGTTCATCTGGAAGGGTTGCCGCAAATCTGCACAAATTTCATTGACTACAGCCTTTTGGCCAGCTGTCAATTCAAAGGGAATAGTCTGGATAAAGTCACGAAGATGGTCGTTATCATAAAGTATTTGAGCACCATTGGCAATGCGGCGCTGCTGTAGCTTTCGCCATTGTAATTTCAAGGCGTACAAGAAGAGTTCTTGATATTTCAATTGCCTACGTGCTTGTCGGTTGTTTTCTTCACTATCTGGAAAATGGATTTGCTGGATGGCTAACTTATGCGGCATGAGTTGGTATTTCTCTCGCAAGGCTTCGGGCAATAATTCCACAACTAGGTCCCCGTATAAATCGATAGCTTGCTTGATTAAATCGGTCAGCGATTTAGTTGATAGTCCCTGAGTTAGATGATAAATTGCTTCAAAATCATTATCACCACTCTCCTCATCTTGGTGGTTGGAGAACAGTTTGATGCCTACAATTTGTTGTTTAGCCGCTTCAAATTTCCCATAAACAACAATTTCTTGGTTGACCTGAATATTCTTTTTTAAGTAAGGCTGGTTAAAGAAGATAACCTGCAATACCTCATGGTCCATAGCTAAGCGAAAGGTCAAACGGTTACGATTGCGCCCAAAATATTGGACAACGGGTTCCGTCGCTACCACACCTTTTACCGAAGCTTTGGTATTATCCACTAATTCACCGGCCGACTTTACAGACACATCTTCGTAACGGAAAGGAAAGTGGTAAAGTAAATCTTCAACCGTTGAAATCCCAACCTTTTCTAATAATGCCGCTTTCTTTTCGCCAACACCTTTCAAAACCGTCACTGAATCAGATAAAGCTCGTGTCATCACAATCCCCCCTTTCCTTAAATAACTAGCTATAATGAAAGAAACCCGGACAAACCAGGCTTCTTTTATTAAATTCACCTTATTACTAATAATCAATGATATCGTTAAATATTTACCTGACTCAATATTTCAATCAAAGCGCGTCGATTCGCAAACCCAGATAATTGGTTGGCAACCAAGAACCCATCTGCATTGGTTTCTTCTTTCAAACGGCGCAACTGCATTTCCACTTGTTTAGGCGTGCCATAAACTTTTCTTGAAGCATGTCTATCTTCTGCATCCGGATCAATCGTCGTCACAAAGTCTCTTGCATCAGACACTTCCATCAGTTCTAAATAAGCTCGTTTGTCATCTTCTAGTGCATCTATCCAATCATTTAAGGCATAGTTTAATACTTCCTTCATATTACGCTTTGTAGAAGTCACTGCATAAAGGGCGATCAATACTGAAGGTTTTGGCATCCCTTTAGAAGGTCTAAAGTTTTCCCGGTAGATTTTAATAGTCTCAATACATTCAGCCAAATCTCCTGAGAAGAATAAACCGAATACCATACCTAAACCTTTCTCCGCAATAAACTTCGCATTGCGGCGTGAACCTAGCATAGTATGAAGTGGCGTCACGCCGTCAAAATAAGTAGGCATTACACGTAGCCCATGCATCTCATCTTCAGTTGCTAGATCATCATAAAGTAAACCTGCAATTTGTGAAATCGTCTTTTCATAATCTAGTCCACGGTTAATCTGCATGCCTAATGTTTCCTGACGGGTAACTTCTTTTGGCATAGAATGGCCAACACCTGCTTCAACACGTCCAGGATACATGGCTTCAAGCACCATATAGTTCTCTGCAATTTGATAAGGAGTGGAATTATTGATAATCACCGCACCCGTACCCAACTTAATTTGCTTTGTTTCTGCACCGTAACGGGCTAATAATAACTGTGGAGTTGATGATAAGACAGCTGGCGTTGAGTGGTGTTCTGTTAGCCAGTAACGGTCCAAGCCCTTTTCATCCGCCAGTTTAGCTAGTTCTATTGACTGCTCAAAGGACTCTAATACCGTTGTATTTTTATCCCGAGGTATAAAATCTAAAATACCTATCCCTAAAGTCATTTTGTCACTCCTCTTACTGATTTCAATAACCTTATTTTACCATACGTAGAAATAGAATAAACTGTTCAATTACTTTTACAAAATTTGAAATGAAACAACTCGCTATTAGTAATCAATCACATGCAGTAACCCTACACAAGCATATTGTATCTCAATTCATGGCAATCTGTGATAAGTTAAAGTAAATGAATAAAACACATTTGGGAGGTAGAAAAATGAAACGATTCTTACAATATATTGGTTTAGCACTGGTTGCCTTGGTCCTTGCAGCTTGCGGAAAGCAGACGGAAGATACACAAACCATCAAAGTGGCCACATCACCTGGGCCTTATTCTATTCTATTTATGGAAGAAGTTGCCCCGAGATTAGAAGAACAAGGTTATACCGTTGAAGAAATTCAGTTTTCTGAATTACGCCAAGCAATGATTGCTGTTGATGAAGGGGAAGCGGATATCAATGTAGACGGTAACCGGCTAAACACCGAAAGTTATAACGACACACTGGACGCTAGCTTTGAGCAAATTGTCCGTATCCCAACCGTACCAGCAGCTATTTATCCGGGTCAAAAAGATAGCCTTGATGATGTTGAAGCAGGTGATACCATCGCTATCGGTAATGGTACGGTTTCTATGATGCGCGGTTTATTATTGATGCAAGACCTTGGGTGGATCACTTTAAACCCGGATGTTGAAGCCGCCAAAGTGACTGCTGACGATATCGAAGAAAATCATGTAGGCATTGAAATTGTCGAAATGCAAGGTGCTGCTATCCCACCCGCAATCCAAGACGTTTCTTATGCCTTAGTTGCTGGTTCAATCGCTTATGATGCAGGTATGGACTTGGACTCTCGTTTAGTCACAGAACAACCGATTGAAGGCCTACTACTTGAAGCCATTACCACTGCAGATAAAATGGATCAAGATTGGGTTGAAGATATTAAAGCTATCTATCAATCGGACGACTTCAACCAAGCAGTACTTGACCGTAACGAAGAAATTGGCACAGAGTTTTGGATTATCCCTGAAGAAAATCAATAGATTATAGACTTATACAAAAGACAAAAAAGCCATCGCGGTAAGGGTTCATCCCCAACCACGATGGCTTTTCTTATATACACATTGAAGTAATTTTAGGTCTTTGGTATATCGCTATGACACAGTGACCCTAGCTAGCGCGTACACTGGCAAACTTTATCATCCGCAACTTGAACACCGACAACAGCTTCCACTATATTTTTAGCCACTAAGTCTAAATTAGCTAAATAATAATTACGGTCAGTTGCATCTGCTAGGAAAAATAATTCCAGTAACCGGTAATTAATTCCCCAACGACGGGCATTGTTACAATTCAACAAGTCCCCTCGCTTTGATAAGCCTGCACCGTTTCTAGTGACTAAGCCAAAATGCTTTTGAATCATCGCAATCAAGTTATCATCTATGGCATCTGTCACATAGTCCGAATGAATGATTATATGTCCACCTTTTTGTGGTTTAGCCGCTGCATCCATATGTACTTCAACCACTACCCAATCCGCATAGGTCTTCATATCTGTTGCATGTTGGTAAAGATTGTCCATATAGAATGCCACTTTGATGCCAGCTGCTTTAGCCCATTTTTCAATATAGGGTTTTAACTTCCGTACCATTTCTGCCTCAGTAAATTGCCCAGATACGGCGCCTGGGTCCCCATTTCCATGTCCAAATGCAATTAAAAGGCCTTCATATTCTTTAAATGTTGTTGATTTCATCTTGTCTCCTAACCCACCAACAAATGGCGAATAGATTGTAGTTTGTCCATCAAATGACGTTTCTTATTGTAAATCGCTTGGCGGGAAATGGGGTAAATTTCAAGTAATAACTTGGTCTTCCCCTGACAAGCAATCACTTGGTATAGAAAGTCTAAATCACGATGCTTTAATATTTTCGCTGCCTCAGCTAAGAAATGCTCAATATCAGCTGTTAACTCAATCCTCGGCCCCTCACCTAAACCAGCCTCAAATACCCATTCATCCGCTGTTGAAAACTCCTGACCACCCTGACGTGTGTGCTTACGCAATTCATCCAACACCCGCCAAGCTATCACCCGCTTCACATAAGCCACAAACCGGTAACGGTCAGCCTCACTTAGCGGATCCCCATCAAAATTCTCCGCTGCTTGATATAATGCAATCTGCGCCAACTGGTAAATATCATCGTAATAAGACTTATACACATCCACATGATACCGATTTAAGACATGCACAATCACGCCATGATATTGGTCCAACAACTCCGGATACCGATACTGATCAAACATAAAAGCAATTTCCTCCCCTAAACGAGCTTAAAGTATCTTTTCATCACCTGCAGGTAACTTAAAATACGTGTATAACTGAGGAAAAGGCAAGTTCATATTAGGCTGACAGGCTAGTATTTTTTGCTAGAATTATCACTTAAAAGTCAAAAGCGACGCATCAAAAACTGTAAATCGGTTCAAATTATTACTTATTCAATATAAATCAATCTATTTTCAAGTCCTTGCAATTATTTGGTTTCATAAAAATAAATACAATGTTATAAATAAGATAACAAAAAGTATAAAGGTGGTAGAACATGCGCATAGATAACAGGAATCTTGAAACAGTCCCAGAAAAATTCAATTGGCAAGATCATCTCAACACCATCATCGAAAAAGCCATCACTGGAAATCCCCGTCACTTCAATCAACTGCTTCAAAACATGTCTCTTCTTTATAATGTATCGACATTCAAACTACCTTTTAAGACAATTATTCTTTTCACCGACCAATCCTTTGGCATTAGTCACCTAGACACCATGTCACTCTTGAAAGCTTGGCATGATCAATACGCCTTCCCGGCGACTTATTTCAATCAAACACACACGCATATTCTAGATAGTAATAAGCGGTTACCGATTACCCTTGGAAAATTTGCCTTCCAACGGTTTGATGACAGAAAGGATATCAATCACATCTTGGCCTTACATAATATCCAAGTCTACTATGCGGACGCCCAGTGTAAGAAGGCTACCTGGATTGAAGTAGACAACCACTTCAAGTATAAAATCAATCTAAAAAATAAATATTTAAAAGAAAAAATGGATTTTTATACCACCTTCCGCCAACAACACTTACGATTCTTTAATCAAATGGCTTTTTATAGTCAGTTCAACCACTTCACTCATCATCAAGCATTAAGTAATCATGCTGATGAGGATACATTTGACAATCAACAATTTATGGTCAGCGAATCTGCCTATCAACCCATTAAAGCATATGTAGACTTTGGCCAACTAGATAGTATGTACCAACTTTTCGCCAATATTCTCTACTATGTTTTTGGTCAAGAGAAATTAAAGAAAATCGCAGGCAAAAACACACAAAAGAAGATACGCAAAATTCAAAAAGGTATTAAAGAATAGAATCAAACGCCGTACAAGGATAACAGTAAATTAAAAAAGCTGAGCTACCTTTAGCCCAGCCTCATGATTTAGTATCTTCTTTAACTAGATATCAATTTCTAACAAAATTGGTGTATGGTCTTGACGCGTACCAGAGTCTAGTACCTCGGATTTTTGCACTTTGTCTGCAATCCGGTCACTCACCAACCAATAATCAATGCGCCATCCCGAGTTATTGATTTTACTTGTTTTCACTCGTTGTGCCCACCAAGTATAAACACCTTCAACGTCGCCATGAATATGACGGAAGGTATCTGTGAAACCGCGGTTTAACAAGTTAGTAAAACCAGCACGTTCTTCATCAGTGAAACCAGCAGAAAAATGATTATTTTTTGGGTGAGCCAAGTCAATTTCCGTATGGGCAACATTAAAATCACCACAAGCTATCACTGGCTTCTTAGTATCTAGGTCCGCTAAATAGTTTGCATACTGCACATCCCAAGCTTGGCGGTCTTCTAAACGTGCCAGAGCAGAGCCCGCATTAGGTGTGTATACATTGGTCACAAAGAATTCAGGGAATTCTAAGGTAATCATGCGCCCTTCGTTATCCATCGTCGTTGGTGCCCCAATTTGTGGGAAAGTCACCTCAGGTTCGTATTCATTACGGTATAAAAACATTGTCCCCGCATAGCCTTTACGCGCTGGTTCTACACTAGACACCCAGACCACTTTATAGTCAGGCACATCTGCTTCAATAATATCCAAATGTTTTTTAGTTGGACCTTTCGCCGATAGTTTTGTCTCTTGAATCGCAATCACATCTGGTTGATGTTCACGAATCATCTTTAAAACCTCACGTGATAATTCTGCACGCGGAGACGCACCAGTTAAGGCCGCATTTAAAGAATCAATATTCCATGAAATTAATTTCATTGTTAAGCTCCTTTATCTCTCTTATTTAGCATCATTTTAGCATAACCAGAAAAGAACCCCAATTCAAATGTATGATTGGGGGTAAGTAAATGGCTATTTCAAAAAATATAATCACTTGTCTATATGATTAGTTTATCAAAAAACGCATGGTCTTCACCACGCGTTTCATTCAATATGCTATTCTTCATCTACCCAATGATATAGAAAGAGTACGTAGCCCCAAAACTTCTTAATTTCACGGAAACCGCCAGCTTTTAAATAACTAGGCCCCTCATTCCATTGCACGTTTTTACCATCAATTTCACGATATGAAGCCACATAGGTTAAGTCAAAACCATAATGGCGATTTTGTCGTTCGTAAATCATTTTTGTTCGCAACATATGGTAGTCAGATGAAGTAATAATTGCTGAGTCGTAGCCTAAATCTGCCATCATTTGTAATGTATTGCGGGCATTCGTATAAGTCGAAGTTGCGTTTGCATCATTTAATAAAGATCCTGCTGGTGCGCCGGCCGCTACATAATAAGCTGAATTAGATTGCGTTAAAGGGCTCACAATAATCTTGCCCGAACTTGAATATCCTTTATTTAATAACGTGACAGCCTCACTAGCTCTTTCGTTTGAGCCTTCTGGCACAATGATAATATCAGAAACAACTGGTTCTTCATCTACAATTAAATTCTCTGTCGTAATAAAAGCCAATAAAAATCCAGCTATTATTAACGACAGCAACATTAAGGCTAATATTTTTATTCTACTCATATTTTTTCCTTTTATGATTAAAAACAATCTTTTTCTAATCATTATCTTACCATATCACGAGTAAAACCTAGTAGAAAAAACTTGATTAACTTTATTTAAAGAATAATTGTATGTTGATATGACGCAATTGTAGCAATTTCTCCACTAATAAAAGTTTCTAATTCAGCCAAATAATTAGCTTGCGAAAGTCTTTGTTGCTTCAAGTCTGCATCTTCAACATAAGTAATCAGACTGCTTTGAATAGCTGTTATTTTGATTTTGCTCAATCATATATAAGAATTTATCTAAAGGTAAATCTTCAGACATGTCGACAGTATTCAACACACAGTCTTGTATATCAATGATACGTTGTGCGTTATTAGGATTAAATAGAAGTGCTAGGAATACTATCCGAGCCTGTTCTAAAGCTTCCTCAACTACACTATCATCGTTTGATCCCACTAATATAAATTCGACACCAGGAATTTTGTCAATATCTGCCTTCGAATAGACAAATGCAAT
Organism: Aerococcus sp. L_32; assembly: GCF_050689315.1. NCBI lineage: Bacteria > Bacillati > Bacillota > Bacilli > Lactobacillales > Aerococcaceae > Aerococcus > Aerococcus sp. L_32. The sequence goes on along the minus strand of NZ_JBOEQF010000078.1, from coordinate 1,004 downwards.
CACTTCATATCCAAACTGACTAAAAAGTAAAACTGCATTTTTACCGATTTGCGAACCTGCGCCAAAAACTGCTACTTTATTCATAATCTTCACCAAAATCTTTTTCTACGGATAATTTTTCTTTAAGAATGTATCTTTTTCACTCACATATCAATGCTATAAAATATATTTCGGTATTTTAAATACAAAGTAATGTAAAGATACCACAATCCCGCTATTAGACTTCTTCAAATTTCCGTGAGCAAACCATTTTTTTGAAAAAAGGAATTGCCATCTATTCTGAGCAATTCCTTTCAAAAATAATTTCCATTTTAGCTTTTATCAACGTGCTTAGCCAAATAATCCATGCGTAGCTGATATAACTCTTTCATATTTTGCTGATAGAGTGTTGATTCAAATAAGGCCCTTTCTTCAGTAAGAATCTTTTCAAATTCTGCTTCAATCACTTCAAAGGCGTCAGTGAAATTTCCCTTCATAAACCTCGTTTCATCCACTCGTAGATGGTTGAACACCTGTTTAATTAGACCACCATTTTTATTATAGTAATACCGCTTATCCCCTACTTCATCTTTCATCACAGACAAAATAGGCGTTTGATTGGCGACTGCCAATACTAGTGCATGATATCTACTAGTGATAACTAACTCAGCATTCTTAATCAGGTTGACAGCATCTTGCACTGGTAAATATCCATGATCTGTAAAATCGATGAAGTTCAGGAATTCGAGCTTTCAAAAATTTCCCCTGATTCGTACCACCATCACCAATATTTAATGGTAGGAAAACCACATCCACACCATACTCAGTGTTCATGTATTTAACAAACTGTTTATAAGCATCTATTTCCTCTTGGATAACCTCTATTGGCTGATAGGTTTCAATTAAAATGTACCGGTCTAAATCTAACTGAATCGTAGGTGATAGTTCTCGCAATTCAGGTTGAATGAATAACAAATCATCCGGAATAAAGGTCACTTCATGGTGGGTAGCCAATTGATCAAACT
>NZ_JBOEQF010000077.1:0-10207 GCF_050689315.1 Aerococcus sp. L_32 | reverse complement strand
ATTTTGGTTTTTCTACTTGATTAGTGATTAACCAACAGAAAGTACTAATAATAGAGAGATAACGAATGCTAAGATCGCGTAAGTTTCAACCATGATAGCGTAGATGATTGCGTTAGATACGTTTTCAGGACGTTTCGCTAGAATTTGTATACCTGCTGTTGCAGTATGCCCTTGCCAACGTGCTGAAATTAAACCTACTAAACCGATAGGAATACCAGCTACAAAGTAGAGTAAACCTTGAGTTAAGTCTAATCCTGAACCTAACTGTAAGTAAATCATGATCCCGATAACGAAACCGTATAAACCTTGCGTACCAGGTAATAGTTGTAAGATTAATGTTTGCGCAAATTTTTCAGGTTGGTCTTTAACCAAGGCAGCTGCAGCCGCACCGGTTTCACCAACACCACGAGCAGAACCCATACCAGAGAATATAACTGCTACTGCGATTCCGGCCATCGCAAAGATTTGGCCGCCGTTTTCCACAAAAAATTCAAACCATGTATTCATTATTTAAAAACCTCCATTTTGTTGTCTTTTAATTAATTTTCTTCTACGTCTTTTAGAGAAACAAACTCTTGTAGTGTGCGAATCGGCTTAAAGGCACGTCCGCCACCTTCATAAAACTTACCAAAGAACTCAACGAATACTAAACGCATACTATGAACGTAGGCAGATAGTAATGATAAGAACATGTTAAATAATTGTAAGGCGATAATCATCAAAATACCCGCTGTAAAACGAACAGGCACTGGCAAGATGGTGAACAAGATATTAAAGGACATGGCGATTGCCCCACCTGAAATACCTAAAGCCATTAGTCGTGTATAAGAAACGAAATCTCCTACATACGAAGATACACCGTATAAGTTATACAATCCAACAACACCACCAACTGCTTTGTTGTCGTTAGTAAACATTGGGACTAATACAATACCCGCTGCTGAAGCGATGGCTAACCAAGTGGCTACTGTAATCAGGATGTCCATACTCATCACAAAACCGGCGATACCGATGGCTAAGGCAACTAGTAGGCCTAACCAGCCCATCCCGTCATTGTATGCTGAGGCATAGTCTTTACGACTCAATTGTAACTTGGTGTTCAAGCATAGACCGACAAAGATATGAATGTACCCAATCGCTAATGAAATGATCATCAAGACTAAGGCATCCTCAGTTGGATTGATCAAACCGAATGGTAAAGCTTCACCGAATAGGGATCCATAAGCTAGACCAATTAACATCGTCGGATATGATAGGATATAACCAAATTTTACAAATCGTTTGGTACCTTTCCGTAAATCCATTACTTTCAAGGCAAAGAATGTCCCAATCCAAAGCAATAGACCGTAACCAAAGTCACCCATCATCATAGCGAAGAATAACATGTAGAACCCGGCTACCCAGTTTGTTGGATCTTTTTCCCGGTAATTTGGTAATGAGTACATTTCTGTAATCATTTCAAACGGCTCTACAATCGAAGCGTTGTGCAATTTAATAGGCACTTCATCTTCTTTTACTTCTTGCTCAGTGGTTTCTTCTAGAATTACTGCCAGTGATTGTGGATCAAAGGTTTCCTCTAAAACTGCTTGCAAGTTTTCAACCTGTGCTTCTTCAACCCAACCACTGAATAAAGATAGCTGTTGGTTATCATATGAAAGCTGAGCTGCATTTGCACGTTGACTACGGTTAAAGAATTCTTCTACCGCTAATTGAATAGTGGCTTTAGATTCTTGCATGCTTTTAATATCTTTCACAACGGCTTCCTCATCTTTGATGAGTTGTTTCCGATCACTTTCCAATGTTTGGAATATCTCTTCTGGGGTTTGTCCGTAATTGAAATCCACTTCAGAGAAATAATTTTCTGCAAGTTTTGCTTGCAAGTTGTCGTGGTGACCTGGTAAGGCAACGACTGCGACGCCAATTTCATTCTCGTTAGCAAACACTTCTTCAACGGCTACGTCATCTATGGCTTTTAATTGTTGCCAGTGGTAACGGTTTTCGTCATTTGGAATTGTTCCTAGACGAACATCGAATAGTTTTAATTCTTGTAGTGATTTTGGATCGACATCTAGTGCTCGCCATTTAGCGATGGTTGTTTGTTCATCTTCAATCCGTTGGCGTTGGTCTTGAATGTCATTACGCTTTTGTCTTAAGGCTTCGACTTGTTCTATCAATTGTAAAGCTGCTGCTTCATCCACAGTTTCATGTAGTTCATCCATGGTCATTTGTGGGCGTTTGGCCGTAATTTTATCTTTTAAAGATACCTTTTGTTGGTATTGACTTAGATAATGTAATACTTCGCGTCCGCGTTCATAGATGACTTGGTAATCTTGATTACTTTGGTAATTATTATTGAAGGTAAAGTCTTGGCCGGTTACCTTTAAAGAAAGGTCACTAACTTGTATATTTTGCATCGTTTGTAAGGTATATAACAATTGGTCCTTGTTACTTGGCGCCGTTACAATCGATACTTTTTGCATTTTAGCGATTGCCATAGCTATTTTTCACCTCCTCAATTACAAGTGAGACTAAAGATGGCAAAGCGGCTTGGAATTGATTCTCAATTTCCTCAATCTCTTGATCGTTCTTCGCATTTTCTTCAGATTTGTACGCTTGTAAAACTTTTTCATTCTCGGCACGCTGCGTTTCTTGATAATCTTTCAAGATTGCATCTTTTTCAGACGCCATTTGGCTTAATTTGCGATTCTTGTCTTCTAATAAACTTTCTCGCTTACTTGTATATTTATCACTTAGTGCTTGCGTTGCTTTCTCAGTATCGACAATTTGTGCTAAAGTTTTGCTGGACACCCAATTCACCCCCTAAAAGCGTTATAACGACTTAATTATAACAAAGAAAACGCTTTTTTTAAATGTAAACGCTAAATAAATCACAATGTCTTATTTTTTAGTATTTTGACATCTCGCTTAGTTTTCTACTTTTGGTTTACGGCTTGAATTTTTGCGTTTCTTGCGTAATTCAATAAAAAACTCTTGTAAAAGTGCCTTACATTCGTCATGCATGACACCCCCAATGACTTCAACTTGATGGTTAAACCGACTATCATCCAGTAAATTCATCAAGGTTCCTGCCGTGCCACCCTTTTGATCGTAAGCGCCAAAATAGACATGTTTGATACGACTTTGTATCATGGCACCCGAACACATGGGACAGGGTTCTAACGTCACATACAAGTCTGCATCCGCTAGCCGCCACGATGCCCTATTACGGTTGGCTTCTTGTATAGCGAGGATTTCCGCATGGGTTGTTGCATCCTGGCTGGTCTCACGTAAGTTATGGCCACGCCCGATGATTTCCCCCTGGTAGACGACAACTGCCCCAATTGGCACTTCACCAATAGCTGCTGCCTTCTTCGCTTCTTCAATCGCTGCCTCCATAAAAGCAACTTGGTCCACGTCAAGTGTATTGAATTTTGTATCCTTTTCTTCTGACATTCCACACCTCATTTCGGTCTAAAACTTGTCATAATCATACCACTACCAAGGCTTACAACCAACTGATAGGTGGGGCTTGCCGGACTTTTTAACTACTTTCTTCCTATTAACTATAGTCCTATAAAAAAAATTTTTTGATTGAGTGATTTGACTTGATTTGAAACCGTTATCATTATATAATGACCTCGTAGATAACTTGTATAGACAAGTTTGCAATTATCGGTTGGATTTCATGTGGCATTTTTCGTTATAGAGGAGGAAGAAAAATGAGTGATTTTAAACAAGATGCTAAATCTTTACTGGATGACATTGGAGGCAAGGAAAATATCAACGCCGTTACACACTGTGCGACGCGTATGCGGTTTGTATTAAATGATCCTAAACAAGCGGATGTTAAAGCTATTGAAGACATCCCTTCTGTTAAAGGGACATTTACCCAATCTGGTCAATTCCAAGTTATTATCGGGAACAAGGTAGCAGATTTTTACAATGAATTTGAAGTGGTTTCTGGTGTTTCTGGTACGTCAAAAGAAGCGGTGAAAGCTGCAGCAGCTGACCAACAACAAAACTGGATTCAAAAAGCCATGACTTTCTTGGCTGAAGTATTTGCACCAATTATTCCAGCAATTATCGTTGGGGGTCTAATTTTAGGCTTCCGTAACGTGCTTGAAGGGGTGCCAATGGAGTTCCTCGGGCAGAAAATTGTTGATGGTGTTGCACAAACGATGGGTGATGGTACACCTCAATACAACACGATTGTTGATGTTTCAACATTCTGGGCCGGCGTGAATAGTTTCCTTTGGTTACCGGGTGAAGCCATTTTCCACTTCTTACCAGTTGGGATTACATGGTCTGTAACACGTAAAATGGGTACCACGCAAATTCTTGGTATCGTATTAGGTATCACATTAGTTTCACCACAATTACTAAATGCTTATGCTGCACCAGACGCTATCTTAGCTGGTGAAGTACCACAATGGGACTTCGGTTTCTTCCAATTAGATATGATTGGTTACCAAGCCCAAGTATTACCGGCCATGTTCGCAGGTCTATCACTTGCTTGGCTTGAAAAATTCTGGCGTAAATACATCCCAGAGATGATTTCAATGATTTTCGTGCCATTCTTATCATTAGTACCTGCCATTATCTTGGCGCATACAGTTTTAGGTCCAATCGGTTGGACTGTAGGTACTTGGATTTCTAGTGTTGTGTACGCTGGTTTAACTGGACCTGTTTCTTGGTTATTCGGTCTAATCTTCGGTGCCCTATACTCTCCACTTGTAATTACTGGTTTACACCATATGACAAACGCGATTGATACGCAGTTAGTGGCTGACTTTGGTGGTACTGGTTTATGGCCAATGATCGCCCTATCAAATATTGCACAAGCATCTGCGGTTATGGCAATTTGGTGGACAACTCGTCAAGATGAGAAAGAAAGTCAAATTACCATTCCATCTGCTGTATCAGCTTACTTAGGGGTAACTGAACCAGCAATGTTCGGTGTAACCATTAAATATGTTTACCCATTTATTGCAGCGATGATTGGTTCAGGTTTAGCTGGTTTACTTTCAACAACAGTTGGCATTACAGCTAACTCAATCGGGGTTGGTGGTTTACCTGGCATCCTAGCGATTCAATTCCAATACTGGGGTTGGTTCTTACTAGCTATGGCCATCGCCATCGTTGTACCATTCGCATTGACAATTGTATTTAAGAAAACTGGTTTCCTAGCTAATAACAAAATCGATTTCAATATCAAGTTCTAGCATTAGCCAGATAGATTCAAGTTTCACGCTCGCCTTGGATGCCCCTGGGCGAGCTTTTTTTCTAAAAAGGAGGAAGACACAATGACAAATGATTTAGGGAAAAAGGTAATATATCAAATTTATCCAAAGTCTTTTAACGACACAGATGGGGACGGTATTGGTGATCTTAGAGGTATCATTGAAAAATTAGACTACCTAGAAACACTAGGTGTCGACATGATTTGGATGAACCCCTTCTATCCATCGCCACAAAACGATAATGGTTATGACATTTCAGACTACACAGCCATTGACCCACGTTTTGGGACTATGGATGATTTTGAAGAATTAGCCCGTGAAGGAAAAAAACGTGGTATCGACCTGATGCTGGATATGCCTTTAAACCACTCTTCTACTGAACACGAGTGGTTCCAAAAAGCCCTAGCTGGCGACGAATACTATCAAGACTTCTATTACATTCAGCCCGCTCAAGAAGACGGGTCTTTGCCAACAAACTGGGAATCTAAATTCGGTGGCCCTGCTTGGGAACCATTTGGCGACACTGGCAATTACTACCTGCACCTCTTCGACGTGACCCAGGCTGACCTAAATTGGCATCATCCAAAAGTGCGCGAAGCCCTATTCGATGTTATCCGCTTCTGGATCGACAAGGGGGTTGGCGGTATCCGCTTTGATGTGATGAACGTGATTGGTAAGAGCGAGATCCTAGAAGACTCAACTGGTGGCCCAAGTTCTACCCAAGAGAAACGGTTATATACGGATACAGAAAATTCACACACTTGGATTCGGGAAATGGCCAAATCAACCTTTGGCGATATTGAAGGCTTTGTCACAGTAGGTGAAATGTCCTCTACAACAGTTGAAGATGGTGTCCGTTATACCAATCCTGAAGAAGACAAATTAGCTATGATCTTCTCCTTCCACCATTTAAAAGTCGATTACAAAGATGGCGAAAAATGGTCTAAAGTTGATTTCGACTTCCAATCTTTAAAAGACATTTTAAACGAATGGCAAAAAGGCATGTCAGATGGCAACGGTTGGAATGCCCTATTCTGGAACAACCATGACCAACCACGCGCTAACTCTCGTTTCGGTGACACCGAAAAATATCCATACGAAACAACTACCATGCTTGCCCAAACTATTCACATGATGCGCGGTACCCCCTACATCTTTGAAGGGGAAGAAATTGGTATGACCAACCCAGATTTCGACGACATCAACGACTACAATGACATCGAAACCTTCAACAACTACCAAATCTTATTAGATAAAGGTGTTTCTGAAGAAGAAGCGATGGAAATTATTAAATTTAAGTCCCGCGATACTAGCCGGACCCCAATGCAATGGGATGATTCAGAAAACGCTGGATTTACCACTGGTACACCATGGTTGAAAGTAGCTGATAACTACAAAGATATCAACGTGAAGAAGGAACTTGAATCAGGTAAAATCTTCCCGTACTATCAAAAATTAATTCAATTGCGCCATGAACTGCCGATTATCCAAGACGGTGCTTACCACGAATTACTGAACGACCATCCAGAAGTATTAGCTTACTATCGGACTTACGACGACCAAATCTTGTATGTCTTCTCACACTTCTACCCTGGTACCAGTCAAGTTGACCTACCTGAAAGTGTTGATTTAACCCGTGACTATGACAAGTTATTAGGTAATGGTGATTTAGATAAAATGACAGCCTCATTCGAACTAGGACCATATGAAACAGTTGCATTCCTTTCGAAATAGGATACTTACACCCCTTAAAAATGGGTAAACGAAAAGGAGTTGGATTTTTCCAACTCCTTTTTTGCGACTATAATTACATGTATACTTTTATAGCCCTTTGAGCGTTCTCGGTGGAAAAGACAGCAAATTGACCACCCCTAGAAAAAGTTTAAAGCCCTAACACAGATATAAGTGTCGCTCTAATTTGATCGTTCGATCATCAGCTAAAATCCAATACTGAATGCTGAAGAAAAACACCCTCAACTTGGCCAAACAAGGCTGATTGAGGGTAGTTGTCCTATCTATCCCAAATTAGCGCACGATTTAATGAGCCGTCCGGCGCGCAAATTCCGCAAATCTAAATTTGTCAATTCGGTGGTGGGATGAGGTATATTGAAAAAAGGTGGCATCTTCTAAGTATACATGGCTGTTGACCTGGATGATAAAATCATCTGGGCCAATGGCCATTTCTTTTTGATCTATATCATCCGCCTTTTTGGCCACAATTTCCTTATTGGCAAAGGATATTTGTAAATCTAATTCTTGTTCAAAGTATTGATAAATGGACACTTCCGCGATTTCATCTGGCACCCCGCCTTGGATAACGGATACGCGGAGGTAGTCGTGGTCAACAATGACCGTTTCCCCTTCCATTTCACGGGCCCGAATCAAGTGGATGAAGGGTTCGCCCGCGTCTACCCCGTCTTCACCGACGAGAAAGTCAGGTGCCGCTACCCGTTTATTACTCAAAACTTGGGTTGCAGTTTGGAAGTGTTGGGATTCTTGCAATTCCTTGTAGGAAGTTAAACCGGATATAGGAAAAGAAAACCGGGCAAAGTCTAGGACGATAGCCCCTTTACCTTGTTTCTTCTGGATAAAACCGGTGTCTTCCAATCTTTTCTGCGCTTTTCGAATAGTTTCGCGCGATACGTCGTAAGTCTTGGCCAGGTCATTTTCACTCGGAAGTAACCGGCCTACAGGGTAGATGCCCTGGTGGATTTTATTTTGAATGTCAGCGGAAATAAATTCGAACTTGTACATTTCCGTCACCTACTTATCTAGCTTAATTTTGTGTGTCCTTTTCGCTAGAAGTTAATCCAGCATGTCTAGGTATTGATGGTATTTGTCTTCGCCAAATAGGGTTGAAATTACGTGGGCTTTATAGGCTTCAAGGTCGATATCCATTGCGATGTAGACATTTTTTGGTCGGTCAGTACGCTCCTCAAAGTCAATGACGGTCTGTCCGTAAGTATACTCACCTTTAGTTTCAATGACCAAGTTAGTATGGTAGACTTCGGTCAAAATTTCTGGGTGCAGGTAGCCAACAACTGCTACTAGGTCATGGATGACGATCCCAATTTTGCCTTCATTTTCAAATGAGTTCAAGACATAATCGTCGAACATTTGACGGATCATGTCGCCTAGTTCACCGCCTGCTTGACGGATAAATTCTAAGTCGTTCATATCCAAGAGGGACGGTCTCGTCACGTCTAAACCAACCATTGTAATCGGGACAGTTTCGCCCAAGGCTTGATAGACGATATCAACTGAAACGGGGTCAAACCAGTAGTTAAATTCCGCTACCGGGTTGGTGTTCCCATCAAAAGCAGCCCCACCCATAGACATGATTGACCGGACTTGTTTCATGGTCCCTAAGTCTTTTTCAACGGCCAAAGCAATATTCGTTAGTGGTCCTAATGTGATTAAATCGATTTCACCAGGATGTGCTTTAACTTGCTCAAGAATGAAGTCAACTGCATGTTGGTCTTGAATCAAACTTTCATCATAGGGGAAATCAACGCCACCCATTCCGTTCGATCCATGGATATTCCCAGTCGCATTCTCTCTTGGTGGTTTGTTCTCTTTTAAAGAGGTATAATCGTTGTCAGCGCCTGGATAGATCTTCACGCGACCATCAAAATAAGTAGATACCCGAACCGCATTCGTGGTGGTCATATCCAATCCCTTATTCCCGGCAACCGTGGTGAAACCTAAAATTTCCAAGCTATCGTCCGACAAGGCCGTCATCAAGGCCGCCGCATCGTCAATTCCTGGGTCCGTATCAATAATTACCTTACGTTTATCCATGAAAATTCCTCCTATATCCTATCTGTCTATACAAGTTCATTGTAACATGTAAGCGGTTTATTTTATAATAATATTATTTTGGAAAAAGGCACTCGTGTCGTTAATCTAACGATTTTGTTTAAATTGCGCTACCACTTGAATATGGGTTGATAATGCTTTTAAAATTTTCTCTAATGACTCTAAGTCCCCAATCATATTGCTTGGGTCTGCTTCAATAAAGAAGCCGTAACGGAAGGGTTTCATTGGGATTGGACGGGCATTTAATCCGTCCAAGTTGATCCGGTAAACATCTAATACCTGTAGTAACTTGGCCAAAGCACCTGGTTCATGCGGTGTTTCAATATATAACATGATCTTGTCATGAGTATTGGTCATATCGATATTGTCGTATCGTTCAAAGACTAAAAACCGCGTCATATTCCCTGATTCGTCGTATGCTGCTGGTTCTAGCGCTTGTAAACCGTGCAATTCACCCGCACGAGGGCTGGCAATCGCTGCTTTCGTTGGGTCATCTTCTTGCACAATAAATTCAGCAGAAACAGCTGTATCGATATAGGCCACTGGTGCCATGTTTGGATAGCGGTCAAATAATAATTTACATTGGGTCAAAGCTTCTGGATGAGAGTAAACTTTCGTCACTTGATGAATGTCAGCACCTGGTAAACCCCATAAAACATGGTTTACTGGTTGGTAGTGTTCATATTTTGCTAGGACGGGTTGGTAACGGATAATATCCATTGTTCGTGCAATCAAGCCTGTTGTCGAATTTTCAATTGGCATGACAATTCGGTCTACTTTTTCAGCCACTAAGTCATCTACCATGGGTTTAAAGTCATCGTAAGAGACGATTTCTAAACGTTCATCCTCAATCTCAACATGCAACTGTTCGTGTACAAAAGCAATCGTTGCCGCCTCGCTATAAGCCCCCGGTATGCCTTGATAACCAATTCTCATCATTATTTCACCCTTCTTTTTGAAATCTCATATTCATAAGTGTACCAGTTTCAAGGGGTAATGTCATTCTGGATAAAATAAAAAATACCCCCAACCACTATTAAGCATAGCAATTGGAGGCATTTATTTTCGATTTATTTTGTAAATGATTTTGCTTGGCCTACAGCATAGTCGTAAGCGTCAGCTGCTGAATCTTTTACGCGATCACCGAA
>NZ_JBOEQF010000076.1:0-10576 GCF_050689315.1 Aerococcus sp. L_32 | reverse complement strand
GCAACATGCTTTTGTTCATTATTTGATGGTAGAACAAGGATTACGTTACTTGAAACCGAATGGTTGGGGTATTTATATTGTGCCTGCTGGCCTTGTCCAAGATGAAAATATTAAGACCTTAATTGAAGCCATTGGGGAGCATGGTTATTTCCAAGCTTTATTGTCGCTACCAAGCAATCTTTTCAATAATGAGAAATCTAGAAAAGCCATTTTATTAGTGCAAAAAGCGGGCGACAAGGCTAAACAAAGTGAGAATGTACTTGTTGGTGAAATTCCGGACTTGAAGAGTAAGGAAGAACTGCCTAAGTTCTTGGGGGCTTTTGAAAACTTTCTTGAGAAAATGAAGTAGACTTTGAAATAGCTACTTTGCAAAAAATGCATTTCACAGGGAATAGAATACAAATGTCTTTACCATAACGAAACATGTCATGTTATAATGAAGTATATAAAATAATATTGATTTAAGATTAAAGGAGATAAAGAATGTCTAAAGTAATTGCTGTAAACGCAGGTTCTTCTAGTTTAAAATTTAAAATTTACGAAGTGCCTAGTGAAGATGTTGTAGCGTCAGGTCAAATTGACCGTATTGGAATCGGTAACTCTAACATTTCTATTAAGTATGGTGATGGCCAAAAATTTGAGGATGTTAAAGATATTGATGATCATGAAGTAGCTATTGAATTCTTATTAAATCAATTAAGCACTTTAAACATTATTACTAGCTATGATGAAATCTCTGGTACTGGTCACCGTGTGGTAGCTGGTGGAGAAATATTTAAAGAGTCTGCGTTATTAGATGATGAGGCAATTCAAAAGATTGAGGATTTAGCAGAATTTGCGCCTCTACATAATGGACCAGAGGCCCGTGCTATTCGCGCTTTCCAAAAAGTATTGCCTGGAAAACCTGCTGTCGGAATTTTTGATACATCATTCCACACAACAATGCCTGAAGTAGCTTATTTATATTCTATTCCATTAGAGTACTATGAAGAATTTGGTGCTCGTCGTTATGGTGCACATGGCACTTCACACAGATATGTAGCAAATCGAGCAGCTGAACTAATGGGTAAACCAATTGAAGATTTAAAAATTATCACTTGCCATTTAGGTAATGGTGGTTCAATTACTGCTGTAGATGGTGGAAAATCTGTTGATACTTCAATGGGCTTCACACCATTAGCAGGTATTACAATGGGGACACGTTCTGGTGATATTGATACATCTCTAGTTCAATTTTTGATGAAGAAATTGAATATTACTGATATCGATGATATGGTCTCTATTTTGAATAATAAATCTGGTTTATTAGGTTTATCAGGTGTGTCATCCGATATGCGTGATGTTGAAGATGCAGCTGATAATGGCGATAAACGTTCACAAACTACTCTAGAAATTTTCTACGATCGAGTACGTAAATATATTGGTCAATATATTGCAGTTATGGGTGGCGTTGATGCCGTTGTATTTACAGCTGGAATTGGTGAAAACTCAGGACGTACACGTGCTGAGATCATTGATGATCACATGGCATTCTTTGGTATGAAGATCGATGAAGCAGCAAACGATACACGTGATGAAGCAAAAATTTCTAGCGAAGATTCAAAAGTTGCTATCTATACGATTCCAACGGACGAAGAGTTAGTAATCGTTCGCGATACTGTACGTTTAGGTAACATTAACGAATAATCAAACATTTTCCAAAGGACTCAAGTTGTCTCTGATTAGGCAACTTGGGTCTTTTTTTATCGAATTATGTAATTTAATTTCATTAATATAAATTTTCCCATGATAATTCATAATTTATTGAAAAAATATTTCAAAGTGCTATAATAAATTTTAAGTTAAACGTTTTCAAATTAAAAGAGAGTAAGTTAAAGCTGAATGAGGTGAGTATATGTATGGTTTTTCCGTATATTTAAATGAAGCAATTGATCGTGATCACATCGACCGGATGGTTGCTGCTGGTTTTACTGGTATTTTTACATCAATCCATATTCCAGAAGATGATCCCACCGCCTATCTAGATCGGATGCGAGACCTTGGCGCCATTGCGAAGGCTTACGACTTGTCGCTAGTCGTGGATATTTCAGGGACCAGTCTCCATAAAATTGGTGTGTCATTTGAAGATATCAGGCCAATCATTGATCTAGGGGTTACGGGTTTGCGGATTGATTATGGCATTGGTTTTAAAACGGTGGCTCGTTTAAGTCGTGAAATTCATATCGCTTTAAATGCCAGCACACTGACTGCACAAGATCTAGAGCAACTCCAATATTATCAAGCGGATTTAAGTCATATTACCGCCTGGCATAACTACTATCCCCGCCCAGAAACTGGCTTAGACATGGACACCTTTAAACGCCACAACCGGTGGCTGAAGTCGACGAGTCTTCGGACCATGGCTTTCGTCCCTGGTGATGACAAAACGAGGGGGCCCATCCACGCCGGCTTGCCGACGGTTGAAGCCCACCGAAGCCTGCATCCTTTGGCGGGAACCCTAGATTTAATCACTAATGGCCATATTGACGATGTCTATATCGGTGACCCAGCAATTTCACGGGATGCCCTTTTTCAATTTAAAGAATATATTGAAAAAAACCAGATTTGTTTAAGGGTGGAGAGTGAAAGGGACGCGGTTGCTGAACAAGTGGAATGGATTTTAGGTGACCATACTAATCGGCAAGATGCGGCAGCTTTAGTGATTAGAAGCCAAGAATCAAGACTACAATTAAGGTCAAATGACCCAATCAAAGCAGTGAATACTGATGCGCGACAATTTGGCGCTATCACTGTCGATAATGAAGGCTACGGACGCTACCAGGGTGAAGTACAAATTTGTAAGGTCGATTTACCGCAAGATGAGAAAGTCAATGTGGTTGGTCAGGTTGTTCAAACAGATAAAAGCTTAATCCCCTATATTTGGCCCGGACAAACATTTAGATTATTGCAGAAGTAATGGAGGACGAAAAAGATGAGTGTAGAAATTAATCAGTTAACGACTGAGAAGCGCAATCCAAATACTATGCATTTGGACCAGATGTCAGTTGGTCAAGTACTTGAGCTGATGAATAAGGAAGACCAACAGGTGCCTGAAGCAATTGCTGAAGCACTTGGACAAATTGAAGCGGCGGTTGAAACGATTATTCAGTCGTTAAAAGCTGGCGGTCGATTAATTTACTTTGGGGCCGGAACGTCTGGTCGTTTAGGCGTCTTGGATGCAGCTGAGTGTGTACCGACCTTTGGGGTCTCACCAGACTTAGTGGTCGGCTTGATTGCTGGTGGTGACAAGGCCATGGTCGAAGCGGTTGAGGGCGCTGAAGATTCGCTGACTTTAGCGGAAGAAGATTTCAAGAAGTTGAACTTAAATGCCAATGATACTGTCGTTGGGATTGCTGCTTCTGGACGGACGCCTTATGTAATCGGTGGCTTGCAATACGCCCAAAGTATTGGTGCGAAAACGGTGTCTATTGCCTGCAATCAGCAAGCGAAGATTAGCCGTTTTGCCCAAATCCCTATTGAAGTAGATTGTGGGCCAGAAGTTTTAACTGGATCTACGCGGTTAAAAGCCGGGACAGCCCAAAAGTTGATTTTGAATATGTTATCGACGGTTTCGATGATCGGCATCGGGAAAGTCTATCAAAACTTGATGGTGGACGTGCAAGCAACGAATGAGAAATTAGAAGAACGGTCTAAACGGATCATTATGGCAGCAACTGAATGTTCATATGAAGAAGCAGCAAGCTATTTTGAAGCCGCTAATCACAAGGTTAAAGTAGCCATCGTGATGATTTTAACCAATTTAGATGCGACTGAAGCTAGTCAAAAAATTAATGCAGCCAATGGTTTTGTAAATCAAGTATTACAGTGATAAGGGGATGGGTATCATGGCTAAAACAAGTAATGAAGCACGATTAGCACAAGCAATTTACCAACATATAGGTGGTCCAGATAATGTCAGTAAAGTCTATAACTGTATGACTCGAGTCCGGATCAACATTAAAGATGACCAGCAAGTAGATATGGAAGCCTTGAAACAAGTAGATGGCGTCATGGGCGTTGTTGAAGACGGGGACACTTTACAAGTGGTTGTAGGTCCAGGGACGGCAGCCAAAGTAGCCACTGTTATGGCTGACCAAGGTCGCGTCCAACATGGACGGCAAGTTCAAGAAAATCTTGACCATGACTTAACTACAGGTCGGTCTGAAGCTGAACGAATCACTGCAGAAAATAAAAACAAACAAAAACAAAAGAACAATACACCTTTTAAACAAGCACTGAAAGTGATTGCGTCGATCTTTGTGCCTTTAATTCCAGCCTTCGTCGGAGCCGGTATTATTGGTGGTATCGCGTCAATTATTCAAAATATGCTGACGGCGGGTGCATTAGAGCCGGGTATGTGGGACAATATTTTTCTTGTCCTTAAAATCCTTCAAAACGGGTTATTTGCCTACTTAAACATCTACATTGGTATTAATGCTGCCCGGGTATTCGGTGCAACAGAAGGCCTTGGTGGGGTTGTCGCAGGGGTTACTTATTTGACTGGTATGTTACCTGAAGCGCCACTACCAAATATCTTTACAGGTGGCGACTTAGCGGCTGGTCAAGGTGGGGTCATCGGGGTTATTATCGCCGTTTACCTATTGTCACTAGTTGAGAAAGCCTTACGTAAAGTCATTCCGGATGCCATTGATATCATCGTGACCCCAACCATTTCCTTATTAGTTGTTGGGATGATGACCATCTTCTTGATTATGCCGATTGCAGGTTTCGTATCCACTTCACTTGTTGGTGCCATCAACTGGGTATTACAAGTAGGTGGCGCAGTCGCCGGCTTTATCCTTGGGGCGAGCTTCCTTCCGCTAGTAATGTTTGGCCTGCACCAAATCCTGACCCCTATCCATATTGAAATGATTGCGGCTACAGGTAAGACCGTACTACTACCAATCCTTGCTATGGCGGGTGCCGGTCAAGTAGGTGCCGCCTTCGCGCTTTGGTTAAAATGTCGCCAGAACAAGCAATTAACCAACATTATTAAAGGGTCTCTACCAGTAGGTATTCTAGGTATCGGTGAACCCTTGATATACGCCGTAACTCTGCCCTTAGGTCGTCCCTTTGTCACAGCCTGTCTAGGTGGTGGAATCGGGGGTGCTGTCCTTGGGGCAATCGGTGGCGTTGGTGCTACTGCCATTGGACCATCAGGTGTCGCCTTAATTCCATTGATTGCTGACGGACAATGGCCAGCATACGTGATGGGTCTTGTCGCAGCTTATATTGGTGGCTTCATCCTGACATACTTCTTCGGTGTGCCCCAAACTGCCCAAGAAGCCAGTGAAATTACTGGATCGCCATCAAATACCATGGAAGGCTTAGACAATTTATAGTAAGATATGAATAAGTGGAAAAGGGCTGTCAACTCCTTGCTGGCAGCCCTTTAAATTTGTGAAATGATAGACGATAGAGAGGTGCCAAGATGGCAAGAAATGTCCTTCAAACAATCAACGAAATGCTGAAAGACTTACCCAAGTCTGAACAAAAGATTGGTCAACTTGTTTTAGAGCGGCCAAAAGATGTTATCCAGATGAACGCAACCGAGCTCGCAAAAGAGGCCAAGTCAAGTCCAGCGGGGGTTATCCGTTTTTGCCGTTCGATTGGGATCAGTGGCTTTACCGCGTTAAAACTCGCTTTATCTGCACAAACAAGTCAAAGAGGCGATTTAAACTATACGGATATTGATGCAAACGAAGGTCTAGATACCATCAAAGAAAAGCTGGCAACCAATGCTAGTGTAGTCTTCGCCGATACCAATGTCAGTCTCTTAAACCAAGATATCGATCAAGTTACGGACTGGATTATGGCTAGTCCAGTGGTCTTTTTATATGGACTCGGTGCATCAAATATTGTAGCCCAAGACTTCCGGCAAAAATTTACCCGGATTGGTAAGCAAGTCATGGTGACCCAAGACCAACACGAACTAGTCGCAGCAATGGCCATTGCCCCAAAAGACTCACTATATATTGGGATTTCCAATTCAGGTGAAAAAGCTGAAGGAACCAGAGTCATAAAGATGGCCAAAGAACTTGGTTTAAAAACCGTTTCCTTAACTAAAGCGGGTGCCAATACTCTTGCCAATTTAGCCGATATTCCCTTACATACGGCTGATACCAAGGAGGCTTTGTTACGGAGTGGAGCAACCATTTCCTTGTTAGCCCAGCTTTATGCCATTGACCTGCTGTTCTTTTCTTATATGACGAAAAATTATGACACCCATGTTCAAAACTTAGCTTTATCTAAAGAAGCAACCACCGCAATCGACAGCTTTTACCAAGATTAAAAAGGGTGCTGAATTACGACAGCATATATTTAAAACTGAAAGTAAATTTATGCTAAGTAGACTAGTTCTTTTCCAAAGGGCTAGTTTTTTCTTTGTTCATTTAGTTTGGCGAAGAGTGGTCATTTTTCAAGGGGATTTAATCGACTTTTAATGAAGCGCAAAATTTGCTATGATGGTAGGTAGAAACTTGAAAGAGAAAGGATGAAGACAGGTGCTAAAAATATATGGCTTAAAACAATGTTCCACAACACAAAAGGTGAAAAAACACTTGGAAGACCAAGGGTTAACCTTTGGGGAAATCATCGACATCCGTGATCAACCACCCGTGGCTGAAGAAATTGCCTGGGCGCTGGACCAAGTAGAGGGTAAATATACAAAAATATTAAACACATCAGGCGGTTTGTACCGTGAATTAGGCCTAAAAGACAAGCTAACCGATATGTCAGAAGAGGCATTTTTAGACTTACTGTCTGAACAGGGCATGTTAATTAAACGACCACTAATTGTTGGCGATGAAGTCGCTACAGCAGGGTCAAAAGTCGATTTTTTGGACCGAATCTGGTTAAGCAAATAAGGCTAGAAAATAAGGTTAAAACTAGGGAAATTATAGGATAAAGATTCTTGGAGGGATTTTATTTGGAAATTGAAGCCTTAAAGGATTTAATTGCAGGGCAAGAAAGCGACATGTTCGCCTTTTTAGAAGAATTAGTGAATACAGAATCAGGAATTGACCAAATTTCTGGTGTCAATCAAGTGGGGGCAATTATAAGCCAATGGTGTGAAAATATTGGCATGACCACCCGGACCATTCCCCATGATCGAGCAGGGGACTTGTTGATTGCTGAATATAAAACAGCTGAAAACAAGCACCAGAAACCCATCGTTTTATCTGGGCATATGGACACCGTCTTCAATGCCGGTGTAACTAAAGACCATCACTTCCGTATATTATCGGATAAACCAGGATTCGCCAAGGGTGCTGGCCTGATGGACATGAAGGGTGGCATCGTCATCGCCATGTATGTAGTGAAAAACTTGATTGAAATGGGCTATCAAAAACACCCCCTAAGTCTAATTTTTATACCGGATGAAGAAACCCTCCACCGGTATTCAGATACCCGCCAGGAAATGATTGGAGAATTACAGGACGCAGCCTTAATGCTGAACTTTGAACCCACACCAACCTTTGATGAAATTGTGGTCGGCCGTCAAGGTGGCATGATGATGAACGTAACCGTCGAAGGTGTCCAAGGTCATTCCGGTATGGAAGTTGGAATCGGCCGGTCAGCCGTTGTGGAATTAGCTCAGAAAGTCGTTGCCCTAGAAGCCTTAACCGATATCCCGCGCAAGAAATTGATCAATTGCGGCATTATCAATGGGGGCGTTTCTGCCAATACGATTCCAGGTACCGCCAAAGGAAACTTCTCACTGAGATTCCCAAACCAGACCATTAAAGAGGAAATTATCGCGGACATCGAACGCGTTATTGCTGAACCCTATATAGCAGATACAATGACCAAATTTGAAATTGAATCTGGCGTAGATGCCATGGTTTACACCGATAAAGTCGATCAATTAGCAGACCATTACGTAGCCACGGCTTACAAAATGGGTTATGGTCCTCTAGCTAAGGTCGAAAGCCAAGGTGCATCCGATGCCTCTCTAGCATCTCTTGTAGACATTCCCGTTATTGACGGCTTGGGTATTGTGGGGACAGGTGCCCACACCCTTGAGGAAGAAGCTGATTTGACCTCACTTAGACCAAGAGTCGCACTATCCATTCAAGCCATCTTAGATTTATAATAAACTAAGCAAACCAAATAACCGCCAACCTGGAGACATGACATCACTTAGTTGGCGGTTTATTTTGTTTGAGTAAATCTTTTGCTGAGAATTTAGTCAGCAATTTGTTCATTGTCTAAATTCGTACGAACCACTAACACATCACATGGGGCATTACGAATCACATATTCAGAAACAGAGCCGATAAATAAACGTTCAACAGCATTTAAACCAGTCGCACCAATCATAATTAAATCTGCTTTATTTTCAGGCGCTAAAGTATGGCAAATTTGGTACTTGGCGGAACCATAATCAATCACAGTTTCCACTCGTTCAATCCCTGCTTTACGCGCTTCTTCCTCATAATCAGTTAACATGACTTTAGCACGTGTTGTAACGGCCTCAGGAATGACCTCATTATACATATTTGTTGTTTGGAAGGCAGAGGTGTCAATAATATGGGCAACAATTAGGGTAGCATTGTTACGCTTAGCAACAGCTACAGCCTTTTTAAACGCTAATCTAGACTCGTCCGAACCATCAATTGGGGCTAATATACGTGAATATTCTTGATACATTTTCCTCACGCTCCTTTGTACTTATTATACCACTTAAAAAGTATAAAGTAAGCGCTTAAGTATCGTTTTGCAGTTATACAGGTAAAAAAAATGAAAAAACTGATAGCAATATACCAGTATTGCAGGCGAGGATAAGCAAAAGCAAAAGAAAAGTATAACAAAAAAAGGATGCGATAAACGCATCCTCTAAAAAGTTAATTTTATAAAAGAGCTCCGTTATGTGCCGTGATGAGATCTATCTGTATTGAACCCGCATTGATATACAGGTGGGAACCACATATCTACTTCAACAGTCCTCGTGATGAGGCGTTATATCCATAAACCTTGGCAGTTCCCTAGATAGCTAATTGTTCGGTCAACACATGTAAAGAAATCGCGAACACTACAGAGGAATTCTTCTTATAAGTATCATACAGGCTTTTGACGATAATTTCAAGTTTTAGACTCTGAAAAAGTCGACAATTACCTTAATTTTAACATTTATAAGTGATTAATTACCTTCACGTTTACGGCGGTTTTCAGCTAAAGCCCGTTCATAATTCCCAGTGTCTCCGGCTTCGTAATACCGTCTACCAACTAGGGTATCTGGCAGGTATTGTTGGGCTACCCAGTGGTTAGGGTAGGCATGTGGAAACTTGTATTCATTGCCGTGACCTAATTTTTCTGCCCCTTTATAGTGCGCATCTTTTAGGTGTTTTGGAATGATACCAGACTTACCAGCCCGTACGTCAGCAAGGGCGGCGTCAATTCCTTCAATGGCCGAATTGGATTTAGGCGATAAGGCTAAATCGATAATGGCGTTGGCTAAAGGAATCCGAGCTTCGGGTAGGCCTAATTGGTTGGCCGCTTGAACTGCGGCTACGGTTCGTTCGGTTGCTTGTGGGTTGGCTAAACCAATATCTTCATAGGCTATGACTAATAATCGCCGACATAAAATGGTCAATTCACCGGCTTCAATTAACCGTGCTGCGTATAAGAGGGCAGCGTCTACGTCGCTTCCACGAATAGATTTTTGAAAGGCTGAAATGACATCGTAATGCATGTCTCCGTCTGCGTCGTGGGAGAATGATTTCATCTGCATACTTTCTTCCGCAATATCCAAAGTAATATGGATACGGCCATCCGCATTTTCGTCTGTTGATTTAACGCTTAGTTCTAGGGCATTTAAGGCCGACCGCAAATCACCAAAGGCTGCATGGGCAAAGTGATCGATAGCATTGTCATCAATATCTACTGGGAAACTGCCTAATCCGCGGTCACTATCGGTTAAGGCCCGTTCTAAACCAGTTTTAATATCTGCTTCATCCAGTGGTTCTAATTGAAAAATTTGGGCCCGAGAACGGATGGCTGGACTGGTGTTAATAAAGGGATTTTCAGTTGTGGCCCCAATTAAAGTTATCAAGCCTGATTCCAAATGGGGTAGTAGAAAGTCTTGTTTTGTTTTATCTAACCGGTGGATCTCGTCTAGTAATAAGACGATACCGCCAGAAAATTTAGCTTCCTCAACTACCGCCTGTAAGTCCTTCTTGCTGTCTGTAGCGGCATTTAATTTTCTAAAGGCATATTTAGTAGACCCAGCGATGGCTGAGGCAATCGACGTCTTTCCAATACCGGGCGGTCCATATAAAATCATGGATGATAATTGCATGGCTTTTACCATTCGGAAAATGATTTTGCCTTCTCCAACCAGATGTTGTTGGCCGACAACTTCTTCGATTGACCGCGGTCGCATGCGAAAGGCTAAGGGATTGTTTTGTGGCATTTAACTGGCTCCTCTCTTGACTATACTTGCCTTAATTATATCATAGGTGATCCAGGTTAGCGAATATACGTTCGTTTTCCAATAAAAAAGTAAGACAGAAAAATAGTCTGACAAGCACATTAA
>NZ_JBOEQF010000075.1:0-10578 GCF_050689315.1 Aerococcus sp. L_32 | reverse complement strand
CTAATGCGCTTGTCAGACCATTTTTCTGTCTTACTTTTTATATAAAAACGAACGTATATTCGCTAACTTGAATCACCTATGTTACAATTAAGGGGAGTATAGTCAAGAGAGGAGCCAGGTAAATGCCACAAAATAATCCCTTAGCCTTTCGCATGCGACCACGGTCAATCGAAGAAGTTGTCGGCCAACAACATCTGGTTGGAGAAGGCAAAATCATTTTCCGAATGGTAAAAGCCATGCAATTATCATCCATGATTTTATATGGACCACCCGGTATTGGGAAGACGTCGATTGCCTCAGCCATCGCTGGATCTACTAAATATGCCTTTAGAAAATTAAATGCCGCTACAGACAGCAAGAAGGACTTACAGGCGGTCGTTGAGGAAGCTAAATTTTCTGGCGGTATCGTCTTATTACTAGACGAGATCCACCGGTTAGATAAAACAAAACAAGACTTTCTACTACCCCATTTGGAATCAGGCTTGATTACTTTAATTGGGGCCACAACTGAAAATCCTTTTATCAACACCAGTCCAGCCATCCGGTCTCGGGCCCAAATCTTTCAATTAGAACCACTGGATGAAGCAGATATTAAAACTGGTTTAGAACGGGCCTTAACCGATAGTGACCGCGGATTAGGCAGTTTCCCGGTAGATATTGATGGAAATGCTATCGATCACTTTGCCCATGCAGCCTTTGGGGACTTGCGGTCAGCCTTAAATGCCCTAGAACTAAGCGTTAAATCAACAGATGAAAATGCGGATGGCCGTATCCATATTACTTTGGATATCGCGGAAGAAAGCATGCAGATGAAATCATTCTCCCACGATGCAGACGGAGACATGCATTATGATGTCATTTCAGCCTTTCAAAAATCTATCCGCGGAAGCGACGTGGACGCTGCCCTCTTATACGCAGCACGCTTAATTGAAGCCGGTGAATTAACTATTTTATGTCGGCGATTATTAGTCATAGCCTACGAAGATATTGGTTTAGCCAACCCACAAGCAACTGAACGAACGGTAGCTGCAGTTCAAGCGGCCAATCAATTAGGCCTACCAGAAGCTCGGATTCCTTTAGCCAATGCCATTATTGATTTAGCCCTATCGCCTAAATCCAATTCGGCCATTGAAGGAATTGATGCCGCCCTTGCTGATGTACGGGCCGGTAAGTCTGGTATCATTCCAAAACACTTAAAAGATGCCCATTATAAAGGAGCAGAAAAATTAGGTCATGGCAACGAATATAAGTTTCCACACGCTTACCCTAACCACTGGGTAGCCCAACAATATCTACCAGATACCCTAGTTGGCAGACGGTATTACCAAGCTGGAGACACCGGGAATTATGAACGGGCTTTAGCTGAAAACCGCCGTAAACGTGAAGGTAAATAATCACTTATAAATATTAAAATTATAGTAATTGTCGGCTTTTTCAGGACCTAAAACTTGAAATCATCCTCAAAAGATTGTATGATATTTATAAGAAGAATTCCTCTGTAGTGTTCGCGATTTCTTTACATGTGTTGACCGAACAATTAGCTATCTAGGGAACTGCCAAGGTTTATGGATATAACGCCTCATCACGAGGACTGTTGAAGTAGATATGTGGTTCCCACCTGTATATCAATGCGGGTTCAATACAGATAGATCTCATCACGGCACATAACGGAGCTCTTTTATAAAATTAACTTTTTAGAGGATGCGTTTATCGCATCCTTTTTTGTTGTACTTTTCTTTTACTTTCTGCTTTTCCTTGCCTGCAATACAGGTATATTTCTATCGTTTTTTACCTATAGAACTGCAAAATGATCTTTAAGCGCTTACTTTATGCTTTTTAAGTGGTATAATAAAGACAAAGGAGCGTGAGGAAAATGTATCAAGAATATTCACGTATATTAGCCCCAATTGATGGTTCCAACGAGTCTAGATTAGCCTTTAAAAAGGCTGTAGCTGTTGCTAAGCGTAACAATGCTACCCTAATTGTTGCCCATATTATTGACACCTCTGCTTTCCAAACAACAAATATGTATAATGAGGTCATTCCTGAAGCCGTGACGACACGTGCTAAAGTCATGTTAACTGATTATGAAGAAGAAGCGCGTAAAGCAGGGATTGAACGAGTGGAAACTGTGATTGATTATGGTTCTGCCAAGTATCAAATTTGCCATACTTTAGCACCAGAACACAAGGCCGATTTAATTATGATTGGTGCGACTGGTTTAAATGCTGTTGAGCGTTTATTTATCGGCTCTGTTTCTGAATATGTGATTCGTAATGCCCCATGTGATGTGTTAGTAGTTCGTACGAATTTAGACAATGAACAAATTGCTGACTAAATGCTCAGCAAAAAATTTACTCAAATAAAATAAACCGCCAACTAGCTGATGTCTTGTCTCCTGGTTGGCGGTTATTTGGTTTGCTTAGTTTATTATAAATCTAAAATGGCTTGAATGGATAGTGCGACTCTTGGTACAAGTGAGGTCAAATCAGCTTCTTCCTCAAGGGTGTGGGCACCTGTCCCCACGATGCCCAAGCCGTCAACAACGGGAATGTCTACAAGAGATGCTAGAGAAGCGTCGGATGCGCCTTGGCTTTCGACCTTAGCTAGAGGACCATAACCCATTTTATCAGCCGTAGTTAAGTAATGGTCTGCTAATTGATCGACTTTATCGGTGTAAACCATGGCATCTACGCCCGATTCAATTTCAAATTTGGTCACTGTATCTGCGATATAGGGTTCAGCAATGACGCGCTCGATATCTGCAATAATTTCTTCTTTAATGGTCTGGTTTGGGAATCTCAGTGAGAAGTTTCCTTTGGCAGATCCTGGAATCGTATTTGCTGAAACGCCACCATTGATGATGCCACAGTTGATCAACTTCTTACGCGGGATATCGGTTAAGGCTTCTAGGGCAACGACTTTCTGTGCCAATTCCACAACGGCTGACCGGCCGATTTCAACTTCCATGCCGGAATGGCCTTGGACGCCTTCAACAGTTACGTTCATCATCATGCCACCTTGGCGACCGACCACAATTTCATCAAAAGTTGATGTGGGTTCAAAATTTAGCATCAATGCTGCATCCTGTAATTCGCCAATCATTTCCTGGCGGGTATCAGAATAGCGGTGGAGGGTTTCTTCATCCGGAATAAAAATCAGACTTAGGGGGTGTTTTTGATAGCCCATTTCAATCAGATTTTTCACCACATACATAGCGATCACGAGACCACCCTTCATATCCATCAGGCCGGCACCCTTAGCGAAACCCGGTTTATCAGCTAGCAAACGGAAGTGGTGTTTTTTGGTCACATCGGCATTAAAGACTGTATCCATATGACCTGATAAGACGATAGGTTTTTGGTCCTTGTTTTCGGCAGTTTTATATTCAGCAATCAATAAGTCCCCTGCTTGGTCATGGGGAATGGTCCGGGTGGTCATGCCAATATTTTCACACCATTGGCTGATAATTGTCCCCACTTGATTAACACCAGAAATTTGGTCAATCCCTGATTCTGTATTGACTAACTCTTCTAAAAAGGCGAACATGTCTTTTTCTTGCCCTGCAATTAAATCCTTTAACGCTTCAATTTCCAAATAAAATCCCTCCAAGAATCTTTATCCTATATTGCCCCTTGTCTTGTCCTTATTTGCTTGACCTTATTTTCCTAGCCTTATTTGTTTAACCAGATCCGGTCCAAAAAATCGACTTTTGACCCTGCTGTAGCCACTTCATCGCCTACAATTAATGGTCGTTTAATTAACATGCCTTGTTCAGACAGTAAGGCTAGAAAGGCTTCTTCTGACATATCGGTTAGCTTGTCTTTTAAGCCTAATTCACGGTACAAACCGCCTGATGTGTTTAATATTTTTGTATATCTACCGTCCACTTGGTCCAGTGCCCAGGCAATTTCTTCAGCCATGGGTGGTTGATCACGGATGTCGATGATTTCCCCAAAGGTTAACCCTTGTTCTTCCAAGTGTTTTTTCACCTTTTGTGTTGTGGAACATTGTTTTAAGCCATATATTTTTAGCACCCGTCTCCATCCTCTCTCTTTCAAGTTTCTACCTACCATCATAGCAAATTTTGCCCATCATTAAAAGACGATTAAATTCCCTTGAAAAATAACTACTCTTGCAAAGCTAAATGTCCCCCCCAAAAAAAACTAGCCCTTGGAAAGAGCTAGTCTACTTAGTATAAATTTGCTTTTAGTTTTAAACATATGTGTCGATATTAAGCACCCTTCTTTAATCTTCGTAAAAGCTTTCGATTGCGTTGGTTGCTTCTTTAGTTAAGGCCAAATTTTGAACATGGGTATCATAATTTTTCGTCATATAAGAAAAGAACAGCAGGTCAATGGCATAAAGCTGGGCTAACAAGGAAATGGTTGCCCCACTCCGTAACAAAGCTTCCTTGGTGTCCGCTGTATGTAAGGGAATATCGGCTAAATTGGCAAGCGTATTGGTCCCCGCTTTAGTTAAGGACACCGTTTTTAAACCGAGCTCTTTGGCCATCTTTATGACGCTGGTTCCTTCGGCTTTTTCACCTGAATTGGAAATTCCAATATATAGTGAGTCTTTTGGGGCAATAGCCATGGCTGCAACTAGTTCGTGTTGGTCTTGAGTTACCATGACTTGCTTACCAATTCGGGTAAATTTCTGTCGGAAGTCTTGGGCTACAATATTTGATGCACCGAGTCCATATAAAAAGACCACTGGACTATCCATAATCCAGTCCGTAACTTGATCGATATCTTGGTTTAAGAGACTGACATTGGTATCGGTGAAGACTACACTGGCATTGGATGCTAGCTTTTCTTTAATGATATCTAGACCTTCGTCTGCATCAATATCCGTATAATTTAAATCGCCTCTTTGACTTGTTTGTGCAGATAAAGCGAGTTTTAACGCGGTAAAGCCACTGATCCCAATCGAATGGCAAAAACGGATAACCCCCGCTGGACTTGACTTAGCCTCTTTTGCAAGCTCGGTCGCGTTCATCTGGATAACATCTTTTGGCCGCTCTAAAACAAGTTGACCAATCTTTTGTTCAGACTTGGGTAAGTCTTTCAGCATTTCATTGATTGTTTGTAGGACATTTCTTGCCATCTTGGCACCTCTCTATCGTCATCATTTCACAAATTTAAAGGGCTGCCAGCAAGGAGTTGACAGCCCTTTTTCACTTATTCATATCTTACTATAAATTGTCTAATGCTTCCATGGTATTTGATGGTGATCCTGTAATCTCACTGGCTTCTTGGGCAGTTTGGGGTACACCGAAGAAGTAAGTGAGGATGAAGCCACCAATATAAGCTGCGACAAGACCCATGACGTATGCTGGCCATTGTCCGTCAGCAATCAATGGAATTAAGGCGACACCTGATGGTCCAATGGCAGTAGCACCAACGCCACCGATTGCACCTAAGACTGCACCACCGATACCGCCTCCTAAGCAGGCTGTTACGAACGGTCGACCTAATGGTAAAGTTACGGCATAAATTAATGGTTCCCCTATTCCTAGGATCCCTACAGGTAATGATCCTTTAATAATATTGGTTAATTGTTTATTTCGACGGCATTTCAACCATAATGCAAAGGCTGCACCAACTTGTCCAGCGCCTGCCATCGCAAGAATTGGTAGTAGTACGGTTTTACCTGTAGCTGCAATCATTTCAATATGAATTGGGGTAAGGATTTGATGTAATCCAAACATGACTAAAGGTAGGAAGGTTGCACCTAAGATAAAGCCAGCAAATGCACCTCCAACTTGTAATACCCAGTTGATGGCACCAACAAGTGAAGTCGATACGAAACCTGCAATCGGCATAATCAAGAAGATGGTCATCATCCCAACAACTAATAATGAAATGGTTGGCGTTACAATGATATCGATGGCATCCGGAATGACTTTACGTAAGCTTTTCTCAACTAGTGACAAGAGGTAAACGGCGATAATAACCCCGATGACCCCACCTTGACCGGCCGCTAAGTCACCACCTGTAAAGATATTTGGTAGTGGCGCTTCAGGTAACATACCAGTTAAGTAAGTAACTCCTGCGACAACCCCTCCGAGGCCTTCTGTTGCACCGAATACCCGGGCGGCGTTAATACCAATGTAGATGTTTAAGTAGGCAAATAACCCGTTTTGAAGGATTTTAAGGACAAGGAAAATGTTGTCCCACATGCCAGGCTCTAATGCACCCACCGTCAACATATTTTGAATAATTGAGGCAATCCCCCCAATAATACCGGCCCCAACAAAGGCAGGAATTAAAGGCACAAAGATAGAGGCAATGACTTTTAGTGCTTGTTTAAAAGGTGTATTATTCTTTTGTTTTTGCTTGTTTTTATTTTCTGCTGTGATTCGTTCAGCTTCAGAACGCCCTGAAGTTAAATCTTGGTCAAGATTTTCTTGAACTTGACGTCCTTGTTGGACATGCCCTTGGTCGGCCATGACATTGGCTACTTTAGCTGCCGTCCCTGGACCAACAACCACTTGTAAGGTGTCCCCGTCTTCAACGACACCCATAACCCCTTCAACTAGCTTCAGGGCTTCTATGTCCACTTGATGGTCATCTTTGATGTTGATCCGGACTCGAGTCATACAGTTGTAGACTTTACTCGTGTTAGTTGGTCCGCCAATATGTTGGTAAATTGCTTGTGCTAAACGTGCTTCATTACTGATTTTAGCCATGATACCCATCCCCTTATCATTTGATTACTTTGTTAACAAAACCATTGGCTGCATTTATTTTTTGACTAGCTTCTGTCGCATTTAAATTGGTTAAAATCATCACGATGGCGACTTTGACATTTTGATTGGCTGCTTTAAAATAGCGTGCTGCATCTTCATAAGTACATTCAGTTGCTGCCATAATAATCCTTTTTGACCGTTCTTCTAACTTTTCATTGGTCGCTTGCACGTCCACCATCAAGTTTTGATAGACCTTACCGATACCAATCATCGATACCGTTGACAACATATTTAAAATCAACTTTTGTGCTGTCCCCGCTTTTAGTCTGGTTGATCCAGTTAAGATTTCCGGTCCACAGTCCACTTCAATTGGAATCTGGGCATAACCACTAATTTTTGCCTCATTATTGCAGGCAATTGAGACTGTTTTGGCCTCAACACTTTGCGCATACTTCAAGCCACCAATGACATAAGGCGTTCGGCCCGAAGCAGCAATCCCAACTACTGTATCCCTGGCATTTAAGTTCAGCTTCTTGAAATCTTCTTCTGCCAAGGTCAGCGAATCTTCAGCGCCCTCAACCGCTTCAACCATTGCCTTGTCACCACCCGCAATCAAGCCGACCACTAAGTCTGGTGAGACCCCAAAAGTCGGCACACACTCAGCGGCATCTAAAACCCCAAGTCTACCCGATGTGCCAGCCCCAAAATAAATTAGACGGCCACCCGCATTGAATGACTGGATAATGGTTCCAACCGCCGCTTCAATTTGTCCAAGCGCTGCCGCAATCGCTTCAGGCACCTGTAGGTCTTCCTTATTCATCAGCTCAAGTACTTGACCAACTGACATCTGGTCCAAATGCATCGTATTCGGA
Source organism: Aerococcus sp. L_32 (assembly GCF_050689315.1). Taxonomy (NCBI): domain Bacteria; kingdom Bacillati; phylum Bacillota; class Bacilli; order Lactobacillales; family Aerococcaceae; genus Aerococcus; species Aerococcus sp. L_32. The sequence continues at coordinate 3,012 of NZ_JBOEQF010000075.1, read as the reverse complement.
TTCCGCTTCTCAGTCGTTAACCGATTAATTTCTACACTCATCTCTTTCTTCCTCCGTTACTTATGCAATAATTTAAATGTTTGTCCTGGCCCAATATAGGGGATTAAGCTTTTATCTGTTTGAACAACCTGACCAACCACATTGACTTTCTCATCTTGCGGTAAATCGACCTTACAAATTTGCACTTCACCCTGGTAGCGCCCGTAGCCTTCATTATCGACAGTGATAGCGCCAAATTGCCGTATACCAGTATTCACTGCTTTGATTAGGTCATTTGACCTTAATTGTCGTCTTGATTCTTGGCTTCTAACCACTAAAGCTGCCGCATCTTGCCGATTAGTATGATCACCTAAAATCCATTCCACTTGTTCAGTAGCCGCGTGCCTTGCACTTTCCACCCTTAAACAAATCCGTTTTTTTTCAATATATTCTTTAAATTGAAAAAGGACTTCCCGTGAAATTGTTGGGTCACCGATATAAATGTCGTCAATATGGCCATTAGTGATTAAATCTAGAGTTCCCGCCAAAGGATGCATGCTTCGGTGGGCTTCAACCGTCGGCAAGCCTGCGTAGATTGGACCCCTCATTTTGTCATCACCAGGGACAAAAGCCATAGTCCGAAGACCCGTCGACTTCAGCCACCGGTTGTGGCGTTTAAAGGTGTCCACGTCTAAGCCAGTTTCAGGCCTTGGATAGTAGTTATGCCAGGCGGTTATTTGATTTAAGTCTGCTTGATAATAATGGAGTTGCTCTAAATCTTGTTCAGTCAGTGTGCTGGCATTTAAAGCGATATGAATTTCATGACTTAAACCAGCCACCGTTTCAAATCCAATGCCATAATCAATCCGCAAACCTGTAATCCCTAGATCAATGACCGACCTGATGTCTTCAAATGAACCACCAATTTTATGGAGGCTGGTCCCTGAAATGTCTACGACTAGCGACAAGTCATAAGCCTTTGCAATGGTGCCAAGGTCTTGCATCCGATCTAGATAGGCAGTGGAATCATCTTCTGGAATATGGATTGATGTAAAAATACCAGTAAAACCAGCAGCAACCATCCGGTCGATGTAATCACGATCAATTGCTTCATTTAAATATACGGAAAAACCATACATATACTCACCTCATTCATACTTTAACTTGTGCTCTTTTTGTTTAAAACAATTTAAGTTAAAATCATTATAGCACTTTGAAATATTTTTTCAATAAATTACAAATTATCTTAAAAAAACCATATGAATGAAATTAAATTACATCATTCAATAAAAAAAGACCCAAGCTGCCTATTTAGAGACAACTTGAGTCCTTGAAAAAATTGTTCGATTATTCGTTAATGTTACCTAAACGTACAGTATCGCGAACGATTACTAACTCTTCATCAGTTGGGATTGTGTAAACCGCAACTTTTGAATCTTCGCTAGAGATTTTCGCTTCATCACGTGTATCATTTGCTGCTTCATCAATCTCCATACCAAAGAAAGCCATATGCTCATCAATGATTGCTGCACGAGTACGTCCTGAGTTTTCACCAATACCAGCTGTAAATACAACTGCATCAACGCCACCCATTACTGCAATATATTGACCAATGTATTTACGTACTCGGTCATAGAAGATTTCTAATGTAGTTTGTGAACGTTCGTCACCATTATCTGCTGCATCTTCGACATCACGCATATCTGAAGAAACGCCAGATAGACCTAATAATCCAGATTTATTGTTTAAAATAGAAATCATTTCATCAATTTCAGTAATATTCAATTTCTTCATTAAGAATTGAACTAGAGATGCATCGATATCACCCGAACGTGTACCCATTGTAATACCCGCTAATGGTGTGAAGCCCATTGAAGTATCAACAGATTTACCACCGTCTACAGCAGTAATTGAACCACCATTACCTAAATGGCAAGTGATAATTTTTAAATCTTCAATTGGTTTACCCATTAATTCAGCAGCACGGTTTGCTACATATCTGTGAGAAGTACCGTGCGCACCATAACGACGAGCACCAAACTCTTCGTAGTACTCTAATGGAATTGAATATAAATAAGCGACTTCAGGCATTGTTGTGTGGAATGATGTATCAAAAATCCCAACAGCTGGTTTGCCTGGTAATACTTTTTGGAAAGCACGAATGGCACGAGCTTCTGGTCCATTATGTAGAGGTGCAAATTCTGCTAATTTGTCAATATTTTGTATTGCTTCATCATCTAATAATGTAGACTCTTTAAAGATTTCTCCACCAGCTACCACTCGGTGGCCAGTACCTGAAATTTCATCATAGCTAGTGATAATGTTTAAAGTGTTTAATTGGTTTAACAAGAATTCAGTAGCTACTTCGTGATCAGCTATATCTTTAACATCCTCAAATTTTTGGCCTTCACCATATTTGATAGAAATGTTAGAGTTACCGATTCCAATACGGTCGATTTGACCTGACGCTACAACATCTTCGCTAGGCACTTCGTAAATTTTAAATTTTAAACTAGAAGAACCTGCGTTTACAGCAATTACTTTAGACATGCTTTCTCTCCTTTAATCTTAAATCAATATTATTTAATATACTTCATTATAACATGACATGTTTCGTTATGGTAAAGACATTTCTATTCTATTCCTTGTGAAATGCATTTTTTGCAAAGTAGCTATTATAAAGCCTACTTCATTTTCTCAAGAAAGTTTTCAAAAGCCCCCAAGAACTTAGGCAATTCTTCCTTACTTTTCAAGTCCGGAATTTCACCTACAAGTACATTCTCACTTTGTTTAGCTTTGTCGCCCGCTTTTTGCACTAATAAAATAGCTTTTCTAGATTTCTCATTGTTGAAAAGATTGCTTGGTAGTGACAATAAAGCTTGGAAATAACCGTGCTCACCAATAGCTTCAATTAAGGTCTTAATATTTTCATCTTGGATAAGACCAGCAGGCACAATATAAATACCCCAACCATTCGGTTTCAAGTAACGTAACCCTTGTTCTACCATCAAATAATGAACAAAAGCATGCTGA
>NZ_JBOEQF010000074.1:0-10622 GCF_050689315.1 Aerococcus sp. L_32 | reverse complement strand
ACCTGGGTCAAATACCCCATCTTTACCCGTAACATCGTCTTTAAATTGGAAATAATATTGGCCGTTATCATCTTGGAATAAGTTTTTCGTCTTACCTGAATAAATAAGCATTGCTAAAAATCGCTCCTTTTCATAAACACATACGTTTCCATTGAATTATTTCGGAATATTCGTTTTCCGGATAACCATGTGCTAACCTTAACGAACTTTATGGGTAAAGACAAGTTAAAGATGAACATTTTATTGAAAAAAGTTAATTTAGGTCGGGAAACGACCCTTATGGACGAACATTCGACTTTTTATATGCACTTATTGTTAAGAATTTAATGTTGTCGATAAAAATTATGCAACTTTTGTATTTTGGCAAATTTTGCTAACGAAACTGGAAAAATGGGCAAAAAAAGACCGCCATAAGTGCGGTGAGTTGCGCACTTATGACGGCCTATCTGCCCTTGTACGTAATATTGGACATACATTTTGGGGCGGATTAGCTTTTATATATTCGAATTTTTATTCAGCTTTTGGTTGGGTTTTTAGTACTTCAACCTTTTTACCATTAATTTTCTCTTCTAATTCAGGGTACACAAGACGTGCAGTCGCTGAACCAAAGACCATTAATTCATACAATAATTGTGGATCTTCAGTGGTTCTTGATAATAAGCGTAGGTAAATTTCCCCGTCACCAGTCAAGATTAAAGTGTAGTAGCCTGCACGTTTCAAGTTGATTTCATTAATCACTGCTAAAGCTTTTGTTTGGTTATTAAAGTCCTCTACTTGGACTAGTTTACGATAAGTGATTTGGTATTCCGTTATGGATGAACCTTCTTTAAACTCACGTGCTACTACGTTAAAAGGAATCGTTTTATCTTCAGCAATACGGTAAGCACCTGAGAAAACCACTTGGTCTTCATTGAATTTATTCTTCTTAACGGGTACTTTCTTATCGTTAAACATTTTCTCTAAAATTGGTTCAATTGATGGCATAGTATTCCTCCGTTTATCTTCTAAGTTCATTACTATCATCATTGTAACATAAGCCCATTAGAATCCTAGAACAAGGTTGGTCAAAAGTTACATAGATTTATCACTTTCAATTCATTAGGCGATCAAAGACTACAGCGTAAGCTCCCCTGAGCTAGACTAAAATCGGGTTCGAGCCTCCAAAAAGGACTGCGTTTCCTTTCTTGGCGTCGGCTCTCGCACCTTAGCTACAAATTCTGCCATAATATCTAGCGCATCATCTGCTTCAGAAACCGGATAAATTGAGAAAATATGGGCCATATGTTGATGGCTATCGAAATAAAGTTGATGGCTATCGAAATAAATTGGTAATCCCTCAGCTTCAACTTTTTCCTTCAAGGCAAGTGTGTAAGTCAAGGTTAAATCTCTCGTCCCACTCACGACTAATATAGGTGGTAAGTCATTAAATGATCCGTACCATGGCGAAACTAAAGGGCTAATTGCCGGAAAAGGTTTTGCGAAAGTTTCTGTTTTAAGCGCGATTAATTTCGGTTGTAAAAAGAGTTCGTACGCCACATGGTCATAGCCACTAGATAATTTTGCAATGTCCCATCCAATATTGGAGCAATCAGGATTACTGAGCTTGGCAAAGGCAACTCATGGTCACCCAGTTGCTGCATAAAGGAAGCCACCAAAGTACCGCCTGTCGAATCACCAAGAATAGCAATATTTTTGGAGGCAATCCCCTTTCTCTTCGATTAAATATAAGTAGCGTTTTAAAATCATTTTGTAGGCATCAACAACGTTGTGGGTTGGACCCTTTGGAAAATAGGTATGACCACTTTCCGACCTATCAGGTTGGCGACTTTGCGTGCCATATTAAAGTGCAATAAAGTTGGTTGTAACCAAAAGCCACCATTCGAAAGATAAAAAAATAATTTTTCCTGGCTTTACTGAGCTTGGCGCCACAAAGTCATTTTGCACAATGAAGGTATCTGTAAAGTCATCAAAATAGTCAAATCCCATTGAACGTTTGGTCCAGCTAAGGGCTAATGGTAGCTCATTGCGTTTAATAGGATGGCTTAGTAAATTTTTTCATAATAACGGATGCTCTCCGCTGAAACGCCAGCGATTTCACTGACCTTTTTCATATTCATATGCTAAAGACGAGATAAACTCAAGAAAGAAACCCAACTACCTTACCCAGTATCCTAAGAAACATAGTTATAAACCTACGCGGGCCTGCATTTCTGGTGAATAGTGATTACCCATCTCGTAAACATTTCCAAGTGCCTGAATCATGTCCTGTCTATTTGGTCTTACGCCATAGCCCAAGGACATATCCATTGCGCCAAAACCAATCTCAGTAACAACTACTTCACTATCACCTAATGAGGTGTTTTCATGTTTCCACCTCCAGGTAAATCTAGTCTAATCCCTGGAGCGCACTCTAAGACAATTTTTTGGTTTATTAAAAAAAGCCCAAATAAAATATTCAGGCCTAGATAATTTTAAAATGTTAGTTTTGGTTCCCAAAACGGTTCTTCTATTAGGTTTGAATCAGCAATAGCCATATCTAGTATTTCCATAACTGTTAAACTTTGGGCTAAATGTTCTTCTGCATACATGGTATCCTCATGATCAATCCAATTTGCAAAAATCTTAAATTCTGCGCCCATTTTATGCTCGCATGTATTCAATTCAAAATGATCCGTATAGCCATCATTTGTCCAAATATCAAATGAAGTGACCCTATTAGTAGCGCTATTGACTCTAATAGTACCTTTAGTACCTTGAATAGTTGCCCCATTTTTTCCTGTAGAATCCTTTGAAGCCATGCATACGGCTTTTGTGTATCCATAGTCCATGATTAAAACGCCAGATGTATCGATAGCATTCTCGATGTTAGGGTAGTAAGTAACTTTCTTTGGTTTCCCAATTAAGCCAACAACGAAATGTATATTGGATGAATTCAAATCCATTAAGGCACCGCCACCATTTTTGATATCAAAGGCCGGTAAAACGTTACCTGCTGTGAAAGAGTCATACTTACTCGAATATTTTGAGAAATTGCATTCAATTAACTTGATATCTCCAAGAAGTGGTAAAAGTTCACGGATTTTACCATAATTTTCAACGAACTGGCCTGTTACAGCCTCAGCCAATACTAAATCGTAATCAATGGATAGTCGTTCTAATTCGATTAATTCCTTTTGTGACATCGTAAAAGGTTTCTCACATATAACATGCTTACCATGAAGTAAGGCTTCCTTAGCAAAAGGAAAATGTAAGTTATTAATGACGGCAACATACACTGTATCAATATCTGCTTCTGTCAAAAATTGATTGTAATCACTATATACTTGATCAATGCCATATTGTTTTTGAAAGGCGATTGCCTTGTCAACGCTTTTGGGTGTTGAGCTAATTGCAGTTACTTGTATTTCTGGCAACTCGGCAATTACCGGTAAAAATTGTTCAACTACTTTTCCAGTCCCCGCTATCCCTAATTTCAAATCTACCCCTCCATTACCCTAAAAATACCGCAAAATTAGGTGTTAACATTGTTTTCTGATAGCTAATTATAAGCCTCTAAACCCACAAATTCTAGCCCTTTTTGACACAAATTTTATTTTTTTTTTAATTTCATACAAAGTATCCGATAAGTCGCTGTTTTAGAATAAAAAGGCTCTTTCAAACTCCCCGGTAACGATTAGGAACAAGGTAGCGCCAGTTCGTTTCACTAGCCAGCTATTCAAATGTCCTTTATCATATAAGATAGTTAGGCAAAAGATTTTAAGGAGGATTTCTCATGAAAAAGTATAACAATTTCATTAACGGTGTGTGGACAGCCCCTACCAATAATGAATACAAAGAAGTAGAAAACCCGACAACTGAAGAAACGTTTGCCCAAGTCGCATACTCTGCAAATGAAGATGTTGACCAAGCAGTTGAAGCAGCTAAGACAGCCTTTCCTGCTTGGAATAATCTATCTCTTGAAGAAAGAACCGGTTATGTAGAAAAATTATTAGCTGAAATCAAAGCCCATAAAGAAGAAATTCGTGACATTATTGTTGAAGAATTTGGTGCTGCCAAGACCTTTTCCGAGTCAGGACAAGTTGGTTTAGCCATTGATGAAATGTCAGCTACAGTTGAGGCCATTAAAGACTACAATTTAACGCAACAAATTGGTAATACTAAAGTCATTAAAGAAGGTTATGGTGTAGTTGCTGCAATCACACCTTGGAACTATCCGTTAAATCAAATTCAACGTAAAATCACACCTGCTTTATTAGCTGGGAATACCGTAGTTGTCAAACCAGCATCTGATACACCACTCACTGCAGTTAAACTATTTGAATTAGCTGAAAAAGTAGGCTTTCCAAAAGGTGTATTCAACCTAATCCTTGGAAGTGGTAGTGGTGCTGGTAACTATCTAGCAGAACATGAAGATGTCGCCGTTGTTTCCTTTACTGGGTCAACAGAAGTTGGTCAAGGGCTATATGAAAATGCTGCTAAAGGCATCAAGCACATCATTCTTGAACTAGGTGGTAAATCAGCGTTAGTTTACTTACCTGGCGGCGATTTATCCTTTGCAGTTAAAAAAGCAATGGGCACAATTTTAAACAACCAAGGGCAAACTTGTACTGCACTTACGAGACTGTTAGTGCCTAAAGACGAATTAGCTGATGTAGAAGCTGAAGTAAAATCATTCTATGAAGAGAACGTTGTTATCGGTGATCCTGCTGATCCAAATACGCTTGTTGGCCCAATGGTATCCGCTAATCAAAAGGAAACAGTACTCGAATATATTGAAAAAGGTAAAGCTGAAGGTGCTAAAGTTTTAGTCGGTGATAAAAAACCAGCCATTGAAACTGGTCATTTTGTAACACCTACTGTCTTTACAAACGTGACTAATGATATGACAATTGCCCAAGAAGAAATTTTCGGTCCTGTACTTGTCATCATCACATACGATACTGAAGAAGAAGCCATTGAAATTGCAAATGACTCAATTTACGGCCTTTCAGGTGCAGTAGTTGGACCTACTGAAGATGCTTATAGAGTAGCTAAGCAATTACGAACTGGTAATATCTTTGTAAACAAATCAGAACGTAATCCGCTTGCGCCATTTGGTGGCTACAAACAATCCGGACTAGGTCGCGAAAACGGTCTATTTGGTGTTGAAGACTACTTAGAAACAAAAGCGATTTTCTTAGAAGATTAAGCGATAGTATCTTAGAAAATAAATAAGCAAATTTTCGATACAAAAAAACAGCTACTAGGTGACTGATATCACCTAGTAGCTGTTTTTTAATTTTTTATAATCTATCTTTGATAGGTATAAGGTCATCTATTCCGTGTTCTGTGAATAAACCACTACACCACCAAAGAAACCATCGTCAATGACTAACCATCAAACCTAATAAAGATTCATATATGGGGTCAGATTGATACATTTCTGCCACAAAGTACGCAATAAAAGTGACAATGGCAATTGGGAGTAAATACTGGATAGAGCCCCCTGTCATTTCTAATATTAGAAAAATACCCGTTAATGGCGCTCTAACAATAGCCGCAAAGTGTGCGGCCATAGCAATAATCGTAAAGACAGTAATCGTATATGCACCCACTAAACCTAAAGCATGTAATCCACTTGCATAAATATTCCCTACTAAAGCACCAAGAGATAATAACGGGAAAAAGATGCCTCCAGGTATTCCGGAACCAAATGCCACACCAAGCAGTAACAATTTTAATAAAAATAAGTAAACCAAAGTCAGCATGCTAGGATTATTTAAAAATGGCAATAAAATAAGTTGTTCACCGGAGCCGATTAAGCGGGCATCAAATAATAACACCACACCTGTCATTAGGAAAGGAAAAACCATTTTCAAAAAAGGTGCCAACTGCCAACGACTATAAATAACTTTAGACCACAAAATAACATGATTAAATAGGACACCTGATAAGCCTAAAAGCACCCCTAAAATGAGCAAGTACGGATAGGTTTTTATTTCTATGTTTAAAGCTCTAGGAAGCGTAATAGCAGCTTCATCCCCTATTAGCGACACCGAAACTAAGGTTGCGGTAATAATTGTCAAAGTGGCAGACAAGAAACCACGGCGGGTTACTTTCCTCAATAGTTCTTCTAAGCAGAATATGATACCTGAAACAGGCGCATTAAAAGCAGTGGCTAAACCGGCACCTGCTGCGCCAACAATCAAATATTTGGTAGACGCTTTAGAAGATTTGCTTACTTCTGCTACCCCTTGGCCGATTGCCGCCCCAATTTGTACTGACGGACCTTCCCGTCCTAGTGTGAGTCCTGACCCAATCGCTAGTAACCCACCAGCAATTTTATAAAACAAGACAGATGGCCAAGAAAAATTTAATTGCCCACTCAGTTTTCCTGCAATTTGTGGAATACCTGATCCACCAATCATAGGTTCTTTTTGTACCGTCCAAGCCACTAAACAACCAGCGACCACAAAAATTAGGATAAATATGAAACTATGCCAAAACGAAACCTGGGCCCATTGTAATAGCCCGCTTACTAAGCCCATTACTAACGGAATCGCAATTCTAAATAGGGAGACAACTATCCCAACTAAAACACCAGAAATAATACTCAATAAACCCAAACGATAATTCAATCGCCCTTCATGCATCACTACCATGCCCCTCTCTGATACAAATGGCTCTTTAAATGTAAATCCAATAAAAAATCCCCACCAAGTTAAACTCAGTAGGGATTCTCTGTATAGCTACTGTGGTAGCATTATTTTTGTTTACGGCGACGTTCTGGAATACGTGCAGCCTTACCATGTAAGTCACGTAAGTAGAACAATTTAGCACGACGAACTTTACCTTCACGTAATACTTCAATTTTAGCTACGCGTGGCGTATGTACTGGGAAAGTACGTTCAACACCAACACCGTTTGAAATTTTACGAACTGTGTAAGTTTCGCTGATACCAGCACCACGACGTTGGATAACAACACCGTCAAATAACTGGATACGTTCACGTTCACCCTCAACAACTTTCGCGTGTACACGAACAGTGTCACCAGGACGGAAGTCAGGTACATCGTTACGTAGTTGTTCTGAAGTGATTTGATCAATTAAATTACTCATTTAGATTCTCTCCTTCCAACAACACTCATATGGCAGTTTTGCCACAGCGGAATATCATAAAGTATGTGTTGAAACAACACCTTTAATAGTATATCAAATTTATCACTTATTGTAAATAGAAAGTTGAAAGTTTCTTGTTATAAATAGTGGAAGTCCTATATAAGGGTTTGCGATCACTCGTCTGCTTTATTCTAAAGTAACATCTTCAGACTATGTATCCTTAATAGGAATTTTTTCAATAAAACACCCCAATCTCAACAACTAAATATTTGTTAGTTACTCGGGTTCACGATACAATGATAGGTGAATAGGAAACGGTTACAAATCAGTGATAAAGGAGACAAAGTGATGACAAACGACAAACAACAAATAAACAATATTTACAAAGATTTATATTTAGAAGTATCTGACTTACGTAAAAATGTCTATAAGGATGGCCAACAAATTTATGCATCCTGGGATCCTTCCACCCTCCGTGAAGATTTTAAAGAAGCAGCCTTAAATTTTGCCTATTATGTTGCCCTTCGTCGCCGAGATATCCGCAAGCTACAATTAAAACTGGGAAACCTTGGTCTTTCTTCACTCGGTCGTCTCGAAGGTCATGTATTATCTACCCTTGATTTAGTCGCTTATCATCTCGCCAAAAGTGCGGACATGCCTACAGTTGACATTCCTGAACATATGACGAAAACCAGTCAAGGGCACGGCTCTACCCTAGACAAACTCACCAAAGATTTCTTTGGCCAAGGAGCTAACAACCGCTATTCACACATCATGGTCACCATGCCCAATGAAGCCGCCACTGACCAAGACCTAGTTGATCAAATGGTAAAGGCTGGTTTAGACGTAGCCCGTATTAACTGTGCCCATGATGATGTATCTACTTGGCGGAAAATGGTTAAAAATATTCATCAAGCTGGCAAGAAATACGAGCGCGACATTAAAATTTTTACCGACATTGCTGGTCCTAAAGTACGAATTCAAGCCATCTATACTACCCTACAAAACCCCAAGCTTTATGAGGGAGATAGTTTTTTCCTCACAAGCGATACGACATTAAAAGACTTTTATGATTGTGAAATTGTCTTATCCTGTCCAATCCCAGAAATTATTCAAGATTTAAAGGTTGATGAGGCGGTGTCACTTGATGATGGTAAAATTATAGGTAAAGTCCAAAAAACTTATCCTGAAGGGGTAAAAATTCGCATCACCCAAATGGCATCAAACGGTAAGAAAGTGAAAGCCACAAAAGGCATCAACTTCCCTGATCGTGAGTTAAATATCCCTGTATTAACCGATAAAGATATCGATGATTTGGCTTTTTCTAAAGAAGCTGCTGACGTTATCGGCTTCTCCTTCGTCCACGACTTAGACGACGTTCGCCATATTAATCAGGTAATGGCAGAAAAAGTAACCGAAGACCAAGATAAACTGGCAACTATCAAACTAGAAACCGTCTCCGGTTTTGAGAACCTCATCAATATTATTATCGAAGCAAACCGCTACCGACCAACAGGCATTATGATCGCTAGAGGAGACTTAGCTGTAGAAGTCGGCTATCTACGACTATCTGTTGTCCAAGAAGAAATTCTTTGGTTCTGCGAGGCTGCACAAATCCCTGTAATTTGGGCCACCCAAGTGCTTGAATCCTTGGTAAAATCAGGTGTACCTTCCAGGGCTGAAATTTCCGATGTGTCTATGGGGTCACGAGCTGAATGTGTCATGTTAAATAAAGGTGAACATATCCTCGAAGGGATCAACCTCTTACGGTCAATTTTAGAAGACATTGATGAACACCAATTCAAAAAGACAGCCTTAATGAAGCAACTAAACGTAGCCAATACCATTTTCGAATAAAAATAAACACCTACCTCTAATAACCTAAAGGTAGGTGTTTTTTATAATGGCTAACTACAATAGCATCCATGTTATTGTCGCTTACCATCCTTAGTATAGGTAATGACTTTTGTCCCCTTGTTATCAGCGATTTCCTTAGCCCGCTCCATGGCATCCTCTTTTAAATCAAAAGTATCCGCAGCGCGCTTTGCCTTCACGGTAATCACTTGCCATTGTGCATGCTCATGATCATACTTCACTTGAACGTCCTCATCCATCAAATCAGGATTGGCCGATTCAGTATCATGCTTATCGCTCTTTTTGGGATTGGTTGCCTGTTTAACTTCCGAAATCTCTTTATCAGAAGCATTCTGATACCATTCTTTACCTTGTTGGATTGCAATTGGTATTAAATCTTCCTCTTTGTAACCCGATGCTTCCATAGCATTCATGATCTCAATAATCTTCTTGCGTTCAACCTCATTAAAGTTTTTTAAGCTGTCAGGATAATCTTGCATATCCCATGGCATAACATCATCTCCATTCTTAACTCATATTATATCAAGAATAGTGAATAAACAAAAAGCATATCTATGTTGAAGCTAGTTTGAAACTGAGGCCCACACAATAGACCACTCTTAACAGCCCTACTCAGTTTCTGCTTTAATTTCTTCTAACCATTTAGCTTGTTGATCTGTTAAGGGGTAATTTTCTAACATATCTGGCCGACGTTCATAGGTCCGGCGTAAGGATTCTTTCCCCTTCCAGTCAGCAATCTTAGCATGGTTACCAGACATCAATACATCCGGCACAGTCATCCCCTTGTATTCAGCTGGGCGAGTATATTGTGGATACTCTAACAAACCAGTCGAGAAGGAGTCACCCGTAATCGATTCCTCGTTACCCACCGCATCTTCAAGCAAGCGGACAGTAGCATCAATCACAATCATGGCCCCTAATTCGCCACCAGTAAGTACATAGTCTCCAACCGAAATTTCATCGGTCACATATGACCGAATCCGCTCGTCATAGCCTTCGTAGTGGCCACAAATAAAAATTAAATGGTCATCTTCAGCAAATGATTCCGCATGTTTCTGCGTAAAAGTTTCACCAGCCGGGTCCATCAAAATCACCCGTTTTTTAGTATCAGGATGTTTACCCTCAATTTCTTCTAAGGCATCATTAATCGGATCCACCCGTAGCAACATCCCAGCACCACCGCCATAAGGATAATCGTCCACATGCCCGTGTTTGTTTACTGCAAACTTACGAAAGTCCGTCACATCAATATTGGCCACCCCTTTTTCTTGGGCCTTCCCAATAATTGACGTGTTCATTGGACCTTCAAACATCTCTGGAAAAAGGCTTAATACATCAATCTGCATTAGGCGTCACCCTTTTCCGCGTCCACATCATCAATCAGACCGTCCATCGGGTCAATCACAACTCGGTTATCATCCAAATCAATCTCTAACACAATATCTTCAATATAAGGAATCAAAATATCTTTCCCTTTATTTGGACGCTGAATAGCCCACACATCATTAGACGGTAGTGACGTAATCTCACGCACCTTGCCTAGATAAATCTCATCAGTCGTATAGACTTCTAGACCAATAATGTCATCATAATAAAACTCATTCTCATCCAATTCGTCCGCCTCGCGCTCAGTGCCCGCAACCTTCAA
>NZ_JBOEQF010000073.1:0-10696 GCF_050689315.1 Aerococcus sp. L_32 | reverse complement strand
TTTAGCCAAAACGAACCAAGTAATCAAACGTAACCATCAATTTTTAGACCAGATTCGCCAGTTACGCAACTTGTTGACCCACCACAAGACAGATGTTGAAGTAAACTTGGCTTATCCTTCTGAAGAAACCAATCAACAACTCTTTGAAATCAACCAATTACTGACAGAAATTCCGTCAACTAGAAAATTTATCAAACCAGTTTTTGCCATTAATATGGATGATAGTCTAGAAAAAGCCTTGACTGATTTACACCACCATCAAGTATCCCAATTACCCGTCTTTAATAAGGAACGTTTGGTATCCATTATTTCTGCAGAACTCATCACCAAATATATTGCGGATGAAATTACTAAAAATTCTTGGTTCTATTTGGACTTCTCCAAATATCAAGTAAAGCAAATTATCAATCATAGCCAACATAAGAAAATTACCCGTAAACAAATCATTTCACCTGATACCCCAATTTTTGAATTAGATGATTTAATGGTCGACTTGATGCGTAACAACCGAAATGAAGTCTTATTGATTTCGGAAAAAGACGATGTCCGTAAACCTGAAGACATTATTGGAATTGTCACTCAACGGGATATTACGACGATTCTAAATTATTTATAAGATGAGGGTAGACAAAAAAGCTAGCGAAAATTGCCGCTAGCTTTTTTGTTCGCCTTCAACAAGGCATTATTCAGCTTGGTGGTCAAATTGTGATTGGTATAGATTGAAGTACTTACCTTCTTTTTCTAATAAACTTTGATGGTTGCCTTGTTCTAAGACATGGCCGTTTTCCATATATAAGATTTGGTCGGCATTTTTAATCGTTGATAATCGGTGGGCTACGATAAAGGTTGTATGGTTGACCATCATTGCATCAAAGGTTTCTTGAATCGCCTTCTCCGTCATCGTATCAATTGAAGATGTGGCCTCATCCAATATCAACATATCTGGGTCAGTGAGCATAATCCGCGCAATACAAATTAATTGTTGTTGCCCTTTAGAAATATTGGCCCCATTCTCACTTAATTTATACTGATAATCTTGGTCCATCTGCATGATCATGTCATGGATCTGGGCTTTTTTAGCCACAGCAACCACTTCTTCCATGGTTGCGCCCGACTTACCGTATGCAATATTATCAAAAATGGTTCCTTCAAAAATCCAAGAATCCTGTAAAACCATCCCAAAGTTTTGTCGTAGATAGCTACGTTGCATATCTAAGGTGTTGACGCCGTCAATATGAATCCCACCGGCTACTGGGTCATAAAATCGCATCAGAAGGTTGATAAGGGTCGTTTTCCCAGCCCCAGTAGGACCTACAATGGCTACCGTATCCCCAGCCTTGACATGGACGTTTAAGTCTTCAATTAAAGGTCGTTGGCTATCATAATGGAAGGTTAAGTCTTTAAAATCAACTGCACCTTCAACCGCTACAAGCTCTGCTTGGTCACGTGAAGGGGTCTCTTCTTTAGCACCCATCAGTTCGTGTACGCGAGCAGCCGCAGCTAAAGATGTTTGCATTTCATTAATAATAGAAGAAATATCATTAAATGGCTTGTTGTATTGGTTGGCGTAAGTTAAGAATGAAGAGAAAATCCCCACACTCAATTGGCCAGATAATACGGTAAAGGCACCAACCACGCCCACGACAGCATAAACAATAGAGTTTAAAATACGCGACGTTGGGTTAATTAAAGCCCCATAAAATTGTGACCACATACCTGACTCATGCACTTTCTGGTTAATACTTGTAAATTGTTCAATGGCGTCGTCCTCAAAGGTAAAGGCACGGACAATCATTTGCCCTTGAGCCATTTCATCCACGTATCCACCGAGTTCGCCACGTAAATTGACCTGTTCAGTAAAGCGGTGGTAGGTCCTACTGGCAATGATATAAGAAACAATCACAGAAATAGGTGTCAGAATAATGACAATCAGTCCGATTTTAACATCTAGGGATAACATCATCACGATAACCCCGACAATTAAAATCACGCCGGAGAATAAGTTATTGAAACTCTGTAATAAACCATTACCGACTAAATCGACATCATTAATGACACGAGAAACGAGGTCCCCTAAAGAATGGTTATCCACGTATGATAAAGGCAGCTTTTGAATCTTATTAAAGGCGTCTCTATGTAAGTCCGCAATAATATGGTAGGTTAATCGGTTAGACATCTGATTTTGTAAATACTGAGCTAGGGCTGCAATAAGAGCGAACACACCCAGCCAGATAATGGCTTGCCACAGGGCTTCAAAATCCACTTGGTCCAGGCCAACGATTTCATTCACTGCCTGTCCGATTTGAATGGGTATTAAAACTTGAAAAAGGACGGTAATTGTCGAAAATAGGAATAGGCCGATTGTAGTCCAACGGTAACGTTTAATGTAATCCATCAGCCACGAGAATGTTGTTTTATCCATCTGCTAATCCTCCTTTTCTTCTTGCATCTGTGAAGCAACAATCGCTTGATATATATCACTGGTTGCTAATAAGTCATCGTGACTACCAACACCAGCACTGCGTCCATTATTCATAACTAAAATTTGATCAGCCTGTTGTACTGAAGATACTCGCTGCGAAATCATGATAATAGTAGTATTTAATTTGCTTAATGCTTGACGTAATTTCGATTCAGTGACGAAGTCTAAGGCACTTGACGAATCATCTAGTATTAAAACTTGAGGTTGGCCAACTAAGGCACGGGCAATCGTTAGCCTTTGCTTTTGTCCACCTGAAAAGTTTTTACCACCTTGTCGAACGGGCATGTCTAATCCCTGGTCATTTTGAGCGACAAAGTCTTTAGCTTGTGCAATTTCTAAAGCTTGCCACAAGTCTTGGTCACTGATGTCCTTTTTGCCCATCAATAGATTATCTCTAAGCGTCCCTGTAAATAGGGATGCCGATTGAGGTACTAGACCGATTTTTTGACGGTAGGCATTCAGGTCTAAGTTTTGAATCAAGCTATCGTTAATGATAATTTGCCCCTGGTTGACATCGTCATTGCGTAACAACAAGTTAACTAAGGTCGATTTACCGGATGCCGTCCCCCCGATAATCCCAAAGAAGGAACCAGGTTTGATATCAGCTGTGATATTTTCAATGGTATTACGCTCTCCGTATCCAAAAGTTACATCATCAAATTGAATGGCCAAGGGTTCATGCCCAGAAAGTTTGTCCCGACCACTTAAGATTTCTGGTTCGATGGCTAAAACCTCATCAATTCGGTTTGTTCCAGCAATCCCGCGACTAAACACAAGTAAGATATTCACAAGTACATTTAAAGCCAAGAGAATATTATTCATATATTGAACTAAGGCAACGACATCCCCCTGCATAAACTGGCCATTATTTACCAGTCTACCTCCAAAGAACAAGATAAAAGCAATGGCTAAGTTAACTAAGAAAAGACTTGACGGGTTAGCCAGCGCTTGGAAGGCGCCCATTGTTAATTGCTCGCCTCTTAAAGTCAGGTTTTGTTTTTCGAATCGGTCGACTTCATGTTTTTCGTTGGCGAAGGCACGGATGTCCCGGATGCCTGAAAAATTTTCACGCACGATACGTGATAATTGATCCATACGACGTTGGATTTGGCCGTTTTGTTTATTAGTAAAAATATTAATGTATATCAAAATAGCACCAATGACCAATCCACCGATGATAAATATAGGCGCCAAGGTTGGACTCACATAAAAGGCCATCACAATTGAACCGATTAATAAAACTGGTACACGAGAACCCAAACGAATCATTAAGGCAATGGCCAATTGTAAGTTTTGTGTATCGTTTTCGATTCTTAAAACTACTGACGAAGCTGTAATAGTATCCAATTGCTTTCTATCCATGCGGTTTAATGTTTTAAACATTTCTAACCGCACTTCAGTCCCAATATCCTGGGCAACTTTAGAAGCCAAATATTGACAAACCAAGGCCGTTAAATAACCTAGTAAAGGCAATATTGCTAACAAAATCCCTTGCCTGATGATGACTGATGGATTGTCTTGATTGATCCCCTTGTTAATCAATGTAGCCATCACAATAGGCACTAATAACTCTAAAATGGCTTCGGCTACTTTAGCCATAAATGCCCAAAAGGCTTGGCCTTTGTTTTTAAGTAATATATCTTTAACCCGCATACACTCTCTCCTAGCACGATTATTTTCATTCTAAAATATCATACCATTAATTTTTAATTAGTTGGCATTATTAAGCCTCTATCCACTTTATTAAACAATTCTTTACTGGTTTATTTTTCAAAAAATATAAAAACAGGACAATCACTAGGGCCGCTTTATACAATATGTGCTATTTCCCATATAGCAGATTCGTTTCCCAATTTTGCAATACATGATTTTATTAAACAAAAAAATGCACGAAATTTACCTTTTAGCAATTTCGTGCATTTCTTGTATTTTTGTTGTCCTAATGATTATCTGTCTTCTTCAGCTACTGGTTTTTTCCAGAAACCTAAAACTAAGGCTGAGATAATTGAACCGATAATGACCGCTAAGATTAGTAGTAATGGTTGGTTACCTAACGCCACCATAGTGATGATACCACCATGTGGTGCAGGTACATTAGTTGTCCAGAATTGTGTTAAACCACCAGCAACAGCAGCACCTAGCACACTAGAAGTAATCACGCGTAACGGATCAGCAGCAGCAAATGGGATAGCACCTTCTGTAATGAATGTTAGACCCATAATGAAGTTTGTTAAACCTGATTGTTTTTCTGTCTTAGTAAATTTATTTTTAAATAAAACTGACGCCAAAGCGATTGCTAATGGTGGCACCATACCACCGGCCATAACTGCCGCCATGAATTTACCATCACCTGTATCTGTAAAGATACCGATAGAGAAGGCATAAGCTGCTTTATTGAATGGACCACCCATGTCGATTGCCATCATACCACCAAGTAAGGCACCTAGTAATACTAAGTTAGCAGTACCTAAACTTTCAAGGAAGTTCAACATACCTGTATTGATACCAGCAAAAATTGGCCCTAATACAAAGTACATGATAACACCAGTAATTAATAACGTAAGTACTGGGTAGAATAAGATTGTTCTAGTACCTGCAAGTGATTTTGGTAACCCTTTAAGCATTTCAATGACTAAGATTGTCACATAACCAGCAAGGAAACCACCAACTAAACCACCTAGGAATCCGGCACCAGCAGTATTTGCTAAGGCACCTGCAGAGAATCCGGCTACTAAGGCTGGTTGACCACCGATAGATTTAGCAATATTACCAGCAAATACTGGAATTAAGAAGGCAAAGGCTGCAGCACCGATGCCGTTGAAACCTAAGAATAAGGCAGATTCGCTACCAGCAAATCGTTCAATTAAAAATGAGATGGCAATAATAATACCACCAGCGATAACGAATGGTAACATTGCTGAGATTCCGTTCATTAAGTCTTTGTATAATGACTTGAAGTTGAAGCGACCTGAACCTGCACCGTCTTCACTTGAAGCATCATCTTCATCTTGACGGTTAGTCGTGTAAACTGGTGCGTCGCCAGATAAAGCTAAATTAATCAATTCTTCAGTTTTGTTGATACCGTCAGCAACTGGACGTTCAACCACTTTTTTACCGTTGAAACGACCCATTGGGACATTTTTACTTACCGCAACAATGATACCGTCAGCTTTGTCGATATCTTCTTTAGTTAAACCATGTTTAACGCCTTCAGATCCACGCGTTTCAACTTTAATTTGTACGCCTAGTTCTTGTGCTTTTTTCTTCAAAGCATCTTCAGCCATATAAGTGTGGGCAATACCAGTTGGACAAGCGGTTACCGCAATGATATATGGTTGCTTTTCGTCAACGTCAGCTGCAGAAACATCAGTAGAAGATTCCTCTTCTTTGTTTTCTGCGTCTAATTGTGCTTGTGCTAAGTTTAAAATACCTGTAATAGCTGCAGTATCTTGGGCACCTTTTAAGGCAGCAATGAAGTCTTCGTTCATTAATAACTTAGAAAGTTCAGCAAGTACTTGTAAATGCGTATCCGCAGAGCCACCTTCAGCAGCGATCATAAAGAATAATTCTGCTGGCTGGCCGTCTAGAGATTCGAAGTCTAAACCGCCTTGTTTTTTAGCAAATACAACTGAAGTTTTTGTAACTGCTTCATTTTTAGCGTGAGGCATAGCGATACCATTACCTAAACCAGTACTCATAGTATCTTCACGCTTTTGGATGTCTGAACGGAAACTATCAAAGTCGCTCACTGCTCCAGTATCCACTAATTTTTGCGCCATTTCGTCTAAAATAGCGGCCTTGTTATCTGCTTTTACATCAAGAATCATTAACTCTTCACGTAAAATATCCGTAATTTTCATATCTATCTCCTTCATTTCCGACTGTATACTTTATTTATGTAAAAATGATAGACCGACTGCCCCGTTTAAGGCATCAATGTCTTTCTTCTCTGCCAAGTCTTCTTTAAATGCTGTGGCACTCCCACTTTGTACCGCTAGCACGAAAGCTTGAGATGCTGGTAAACCTTGTTGTAATCCGGCAACAAATCCGGCAATCATTGAGTCACCAGACCCAACTGTATTAATGACTTGACCTTGAGGTGCATCAGCCTTAACAATACGGTCTTTGTCAATAAATAAGGCACCGTCACCACCCAGTGATACAACGACGTTTTCTGCACCTAATTCTTGTAACTTCTTACCATATAAAACAACGTCATCTATTGAATTGATTTCAACACCGAATAAGTCACCTAACTCATCCTGGTTTGGTTTGACTAAAAGTGGTGCCATTGGTAAGGCTTCGATTAATTCTTGGCTTGCTGTATCGAAGATGAATGGAATACCGCGTTCTTTCAATAAGCTAATTAAGCTTAAGTAGAAATCTTCCGGTAACCCTTGTGCTTTACTACCAGAAAGGACAATCAAGTCTTCTGAAGTCATCATTTGAATTTGTTGGCGCAGTTGGTTAATCGCCTCTTCATCAATGACAGGGCCTGCACCGTTAATTTCTGTTTCACTTTTTCCTTTAGTCTTCACATTGATACGTGTTGGACTAGAAATTTCGATAAATTGAGTAGATGACCCTTCTTTTTCCAACCATTCACGGATAAAGTCCCCTGAGTAACCACCTACAAACCCTAAGGCAATATTGGGTACTTCAAATTGGTTTAGGATTCGGGATACATTAATCCCTTTCCCACCTGGTAACATCTGTTCACGCGTTGATCTATTCGTCTTCCCTGCTTGGATCTCATCAATGTACATTAAGTAATCGATTGATGGATTTAACGTTAGTGTATAAATCAATTGTTGACCTCCTTTATTTTATATACCTGAGTAAAATCTTCTTCTGCATGTCGATCTTTAGAAATATTTGTAACGACTTGGAATTCACAATCTAAGTTAACAGTGATTGGATAAGTCTTCTCAAACTTACTTTGGTCAATCATGACATGAACGTCTATACTTTGACTGGCTGCCTGCTCTTTCAAAAAGGCTTCCGCTTCGTCAGTTGTCGTCAAGCCATCATTTAAATCGATACCATTCATCCCTAAAAATACATGGTGAAAATGGTATTTCTTTAATTGTTTATGAGCGCTTTGGCCAACAATTGCTTGGGTATTAGCCCGTAAGGTGCCACCTAATAATTGGATATTCAAGCCTTTGCCAGCTGCGACAATCGCTTGATCGACACCATTCGTAACGATATTTAATTGCATGTCTGGTGTGATGAAATCAAGCATTAGTAAGGAAGTTGTACCGGCATCTAGATAAATAGTTTCGCCTTTTTCTATCAGACTCACTGCATATCGGGCAATGATTCGCTTCTCATTCGCATTATCGAGTACCTTGTCACTAAATCGGGGTTCTTCTCCAATTACTGGATTAGCACCCTTCTTCAATTTGGCACCACCATGGACGCGAATTAGGAGTCCTTCATCTTCCATACTATCTAAATCACGACGCAAGGTTGACTCGCTGGCACTAGTCATGGTGACTAAGGTCTGCAAATCGACCATATGATGCTGGTTTAGGTAATCTAAGATGATGGTTTTTCGTTCCTCTAATAACACCTTATTCGAACTCCTTACATGTAAATATTTTATAAAGAAAATGCAAACGCTTACTCAATACCACAACCATTATACACGCAAAAACATTCAGAATCAATCATTTTCTTTCAAATAAAAAGTAGAACATCAAAATTCATGTCCTCTTCAATATAAAATACTTATTATTACAGTTTTTTACGCAAATCCTTCTTCTGAATAAAATGGTGGCTGCCCCAATTGTTGGATGGCCTCATAGCGATTTTGAACGATTTCATCCGCCATAGCTGGTAAATCAGTCAGGTTCACCCATTTTAAATCATCATGTTTATCTGTTTCCATAATTTGCGGTGTACCCACAAATCGGTCGGTCGTCAGATATATATTATAGTAAGTCGTTTCATCGTCTAAACGTAGATGGGTTAAGCCAACAAATTCTATATCGTCCGCCTGAATTTGAATGCCCAATTCTTCATAGACTTCTCGAACCATAGCCTGGCGTACCGTTTCCTGCGCTTCAACATGCCCAGATATACAATCCCACACATTTGCTAACATTTCCGTTTGCCCTCTGTGTTGTAGTAGGACTTGCTTATGGCCATCCAATTCCCGGGTTAAAATTAATATGCCCGCTGAAGGGTTGGTATATCGCAATTTCTTACTTGCCATTTCATCACACTTTCTAATTCTACTTCTAAATTTCTTTCTTTGAGATTTCTTTCATTGTATAAGGAATTCGTTTGCTAATTTGACTAGGTAGGACGACGTAATGGCCTTCATACAGTTGGTCACCAATGTAGGAATGCAAGAAAACTGCCAGCTTCACTGCATCTGCTGTTTTGTTTAATTGACCTGCTAAACCAGCAATCATCCCCGCTAGCGTGTCCCCCATACCGCCAGTCGCCATGCCAGGATTACCCCCAGGATTTCGGTAACTTACCAGCTCATTTGGCACATAAATTTCTGTTGATGATCCTTTCAATACTAGGACAGCACCCGCTTGGTCTACCCAATTTTGAATGCTCTCTTGGTCGTCGGGCCGGACTTTTCCTGCAGTTAGTCTACGCCATTCTCCTTGATGGGGTGTCAAAATGATTGCATGTTGATTATCAGGGGAAAGTAATTCATGGATTTTCTTATCCTCATCTTCTGTCAAATCTGCCGCCAGTAAATTTAAAGCATCTGCGTCCAAGATGATCTTCAACGAGCGTTTGGAGGATGCGATTGTGGTTTTGATTAGCTTCCATAAGTCCAGGTTATCCATCCCGAATCCAGGTCCAACCAACAATATATCCACTTTCTCAATCATCTTCTTGACAGCAAACACATCCGTCCAATCGATAATCATGGCTTCCGGCAAAACAGTATGGATGGCGGGCAAGTTAGCTGAATCAGTTGCAATCGTGGTTAAACCTGCCCCCGAATTGATTGTAGCCATGGTTGCCAATTGGGCAGCTCCACCCATGGCTTGGTTCCCCGCAATAATCAGGACATGACCAAACAGGTTTTTGTAGGCGTCCTCGTCACGAACTGGTATGAGTCTTTTAACAGCCGTTAAATTCAAATCAACCTTTGATAATGTCACAAACTTCACCCCTTTTTCTTTCATTCTAGCACTAGTAAAAGAATATGCCTAACCCTTTATACGCAAAAAGGTTGACCATATTAGCCAACCTCGCGCTTACACATCGTGTGTAATGTATTTGAATTATACTAAACCTTGAGAAATCATTGCGTCTGCAACTTTTTTGAAACCAGCAATGTTTGCACCGGCAATTAAGTTATCTTCTTTACCGTATGTGCTTGCAGCTTCTTTCGATTCGCTGAAAATATTTTTCATGATATCTTGTAACATGCCGTCAACTTCTTCAAATGTCCAACTTTGACGTTGGCTATTTTGTGCCATTTCTAGTGCTGAAACTGCTACACCACCGGCATTGGCAGCTTTCGCTGGTCCAACGTAAACACCATTTGCTAATAACGTTTCTGTTGCTGGTGCATCTAAAGGCATGTTAGCACCTTCAGAAATGAATTTCACGCCATTTTTAACTAATTGATCAGCTTGTGGTTTTTTAACTTCATTTTGTGTTGCTGCCGGGATTGCTAAGTCAGCTGCAATTTCGTGGTCCCAAACAGAACCTTCAAAGTAGCTTGCTGTAGATTTAGCTTCTGCATACGCAGTTAAACGTTCACGGCGAACTTCTTTTACATCACGTAAAAGGGCTACGTCGATACCAGTCTCATCAATGATGTAACCTGTTGAATCTGATACTGAAATCGCTGTACCGCCAAGTTCTTGAAGTTTTTCAGCAGCGTAGATAGCTACGTTACCCGCACCAGAAATAATCGCGCGTTTACCTTCAATTGTATCGTTTTTAGCTTTTAACATCTCGTTTAAGAAGTATACAGCACCGTATCCAGTTGCTTCAGTACGTGCTAATGATCCACCATATAATAATGGTTTACCAGTTAAGACACCATTTTCAAAGCCACGTAATTTTTTGTATTGGCCGAATAAAAAGCCAATCTCACGTCCACCAACACCGATATCACCGGCTGGTACATCTTTATCTGGACCGATATATTTTTGTAATTCCGTCATAAAGCTTTGGCAGAATCGCATAATCTCGTTGTCTGACTTACCTTTTGGATCAAAGTCAGCA